>NZ_CALHGC010000217.1 GCF_938029485.1 uncultured Treponema sp.
CGGATTAACACGTTAACCCCCGATAAGCGCGATACGGCGATGGTGTTCCAATCGTATGCGCTGTTTCCCCATTATGATGTGTTTAATAACATTTCATACGGATTGAGGCTCCGTAAATTATCTAAAGAAGAAATCAGCCGAAAGGTCGGAGCGATGATTGAGCTGGTCGGGCTAACCGGTATGGAAAGCCGCTTCCCTACGCAGATATCCGGCGGACAGCAGCAGCGTGTGGCACTTGCCCGGGCACTCATTATGGAACCTGCTGTAATGCTGTTTGATGAACCGCTGTCCAACCTCGATGCAAAGCTGCGCGTAAATATGCGTACCGAAATCCGCAAGATTCAGCGGAAGCTCGGCGTTACGAGTATCTATGTAACCCATGATCAAGCGGAAGCAATGGCGCTTTCCGACCGTATCATCATTATGAATAAGGGAAAAATAGAGCAGGTAGGAACACCGCAAGAAGTATATTTGCGGCCGGCTTCCGTTTTTGTCGCCGACTTTATCGGACGGGCAAATTTTATCAAGGGCGAAGTAAAGGGACGCGATGAACACGGACTTGCCGTTGAACTGTACGGTACGGTGTTGCACATAAAAAATTATGCGGATAAACAATTCACCGTAGGCGACACGGTAACCGCCGTAGTGCGCCCCGAATCCGTAACGGTCGGTACGGAAGGTCAGTTTGAAGGCGATATCGTGATGTCCGCTTTTATGGGCGCGCACCAAGAGTACCGAGTTAAACTCGGCGATACCGTACTGGATGCCGAACAACTTAACCCGATGGGCGGTAAATTGTTTGCAGAGAACGAGCATGTATCTATCCGTCTGCATGAGGATAGCATATATATAGTAGATTAGGACACCTCTAAAAAACCAAGCTGGATTTTCAGAGGTTCCCATTAATGAGGAGGTCTATATGAAAAAAATGTGCAGTATGATGCTTGCAGCGATCGCTGCGGCAGGGATGCTCTTTGCCATGGGCGGGCAAGCGGAGCAGGGAAATGGAAAACCGAAACATTTGACAATGTATGTCGGTTATGTTGAAGAATACGGTATGAAGGTTGCAGCAGAGTTTGAAAAAGCGACCGGTATTCACGTCGATTTTGTACGCATGAGCGCAGGCGAAGCCTTGGGCCGGATTCGTGCGGAAAAAGCAAACCCAAAAGCAAGCGTGTGGTACGGCGGATCGGCCGATTCGTTCATCACTGCAAAGGGTGAGGGATTATTGGAAGCATACATCTCGCCGTCTGCCGCAAAAATTGCACCGAATTTTAAAGATGCGGAAGGTTATTGGACAGGGCTTACCGTAGGCTATCTCGGTTTTATCTGCGACAAACGCTGGTTTGAAGATCACCCCGGTGTCGCCTATCCTGAATCGTGGGACGACTTATTAAAGCCTGAATTTAAAGGACAGATTATCGTATCGAATCCCGGTTCTGCATCTACCGGTTATTTGTTGCTTTCAACAATGGTACAGATGCGGGGAGAAAAAGAAGGTATTCAGTATATGAAGGCGTTGAACGGTCAAGTTAAGCAGTATACCAAAAGCGGTGAAGCGCCGTCCCGTTCGGCTGCGCTCGGCGAATGCGCCGTCGGTATTACCTTTTTGCACAACGGTATCCGTTTAATGAAACAAGGCTATACCAACATTCATCTTTCCGTCCCGAAAGACGGCACCAGCTACGAGGTGGGTTCCGTTGCCATGATTAAAGGCGCTCCGGAGGCAGAAGCTGCCAAGATATTCATCGACTGGTGTATGACTCCCGCGTGCCTCGAAATCGGTCAGAAATACACCGACTCCTATCACTTCTTGACCAATCCCGATGCGCATACTCCCGATGAGGCCGTTGCATTACGCGATACCAAGCTCATCAAATATGATTTTATCTGGTCGGGTCAAAACAAGAACCGCCTACTTGAAGCATGGAACAACGCTATTAAATCGAAGTAGTAGCACAGGGGAAGAGCTGAAACTCTTAAAAACTGCACTTCCCCGCCCTCCGCCGCGGGGAGTCACGGAAAACATCTGATGTG
>NZ_CALHGC010000218.1 GCF_938029485.1 uncultured Treponema sp.
GATACCGAACCTATTTTTAATAATCCATCCGGCATTGCCATATCATGTAAAAACAAAAAAGAGGCATTATTCATTACGGAAAGATGAGATAAAAAACTATATGCCGCAAAGAAAAAGGGAATTTGAATAAAAAGAGGAAACACACTGCGCAAAGCATAAACCGGATGATAATTATTTTGGCGATAATATGTAGAAAGAATAAGATAACGCTCATCGCCTTTAAAAATCGCTTTTATATCAGCAATTTTTGCCTTCATTAGTTTTTGAACTGCGCGCTCTTTTTCTTGAAGTTTTTCAGCAATGTTATAAAGAGGCAAACAGATAAGATTTATGGTAAAACTTAAGATTATAATGGAAAAGCCGAGTTTATCTTCAGTGATACTGGCAGCAATAAAATAAATGAATTCGACTAACATATATACAGGATAGATAAAAATTGTATATAAAAAATTCGGCATATCTTTTGATTATATTTCCTTTAAAATGCTTATAATATTTTCGGCGGCGGCGTCTCCTGCATGACCGAAGTTATAAATATTTTGTTCTTGAAAAATTTTAATTTTCTTTGATGCAGCGGTATAGTTGTTTTTCACTGTGCGTATCTTTTCTGCAAGCGTTGTTATATCCGTATCGGCTTTTTCCGCAAGCGTCAAACTTGCCTGCACGTCGAATCCCGTATCTTCGAGGTCTTCCACTTCGTACCCGCCGAGCTTTGTTTCGTAATTGACAATAACAACCGGACGATTATACAAGTAAGCAAAATCAAAAAGCATTCCCGACAAATCCGTTACCAAAATATCGGCTGCTGCCATACTTTCAATTCCGGTACGGTTACAATCAAATTGAAAATAAGGATTCGCGGAATACATTTTCTTAATTTCTTCGACAATTTGCTTATCCGAAATAAAGCTTTGCGGATGCGGTCTGAAAATAACTTTCATGCCTGTTTTTAACAATTCTGCAATAATTTCGGTTTTATGGTTTACCATCGAACTCCTATTTCCCCAAGACGGCGCATATAAAAGCGTATTACCATCAGGTTTAATCGTTTTACTTATTTCTTCCGCCTCTTTTATAAGATAATCATAATATGTACACCCTGTAGGATAAAACGTTTTATGGGGTAAACCTCTATAATCATCAAGTTTATTCTGCGCTTTTTCCGTAAACGCCCCTACGGAAAAAATATCATCATAAAATGAAAGCGCATATTTTTCGTATAAATCGACTCCCGTAGGCGCATGAAAAAGATGCGCATAACGTTTTACATTTTTTGACCGCTTCCACATATACACATCAAGACCGGGAGTTGTAGAAACAACCAATTTTGTTTTTATATTATTAAGATAAGCAATAGTTATCATTTCTTTACCGGGACATATTGGATGATAGTTTTTGTTGTCTTTTTGAAACTGCAATGCAGGATCATTCCTATCGGGCGTAATATAGGCGCAAGCAATCTGTTTTTCCAACAGAGCTGCTATGACCGGCTGAAAAATATGCCAATATTTTCCGCCTTCAGAATGGAACACCACATCAGGCATTTCATTCGTTTCAATATTTTCCCCGCGCTGCGAAAAGAAAAGTTCAATGAGTACATACCAAAAACTTCGTAATGCAAAAATAACGGAGCTTGCTATCCCGATAACAGCATATAGCAATAAACTTCCCGTTCCGGGGTCAAGATACGCAAATGCAAAAGTCGGCAGCAGTAAAAAAAATACAAGGTAAAAATACTTCATTTTTATCATTATTAACCTTTCAGTTTTTCCATTAAAAATTCGTACACAGCTTCTCCGGCATGCCCTCTATTCTGCCATGCCGTGTCTTTTGCCTTTGCTCTATTTTCTTTGAGCGCCTTACTTTTACAAGCATCCGTAATAATTTCTTTTATGCGGCTAAAACCATCCGCATTCAGTTCAACACCAATCTCTTTTAAGACGGAAAATTTCCACGGGATTTCTTTTAAATCACTTGAATCATAAGGACGGTGATCAAATTCATTATTACAGTACAAGAAAGGTTTATCAAATAAAAAGCAGTAATCAAAAATGACGCTTGAAAAATCGGAAATCATAATATCGGCTTCCGAAAGTGAATTGATGTTTTCAGGATTATAATCCCATACCGCATTGGCGGCAGATTTATATTTTTCTTCCAATTTTTTTAACATATCCGCTTCCGAAGCCTTACTCTGCGGATGCGGCCGGATAATAATATTCCAGCCCGTTTCGACAAGAGGTGTAATTAACTGCTCCCCATATTTTGATAATATGCCGTTTGCACCCCATGACGGCGCTATCAATACGGTAAACGCATTTTTTTTCTCCGGCAATTCTTTTAGTTTTTCGCTTAATACATCAAGGTATGGACAGCCGACTACACGTAAATCTTTTTTCTGAATATTCCGCAAATTTTCGAGTTCGCGAATCCCTTTTATTTGATATTCCCCCGATAACAGCACGGAATCAAAATAATCAAGACCGAAAAGCCGATAACTCGTCGCATCATCAAGTGCATGCAGGATATGGCTGTAATGCCTAACATATTTCGAGCGTTTCAGCTGATATACATCCAATCCGGGCGTTGTCATTAAACACACATCGGCTTCAAGCATATTAAGGCGGGCAAATGCTCTATTACCCTTACCGATATATTCAGGTTTTATATAGGTATAGTTTTGTAAAAACACAGGATCATCTTCCGATGAGGTATAAAAGACAAGCTCTTTTTGATGTTTTTCAAACTCAGCGCATATAGGAGCAAACACATTCCAATACTGCTTTCCCTCCGAATAAATAACAATACTGTTTTTATTACCGGCAAGTTTTCCTTTATCTTTAGCAGTTTGCTGATAGTGTCATCAATCTGCTTGACTGCATCATCGAACTTCTTGGAGGCCAACTCATAATGTCTGCCAAACTTCGTCTTGAAGTCCTCAATCTTGCTTTCGAAGTTGGTCACATCCACCTCCTTGCTTTGAGCCAGGATTAGCTGCTTTCTGTATTCCAGGCTCTTCTTCGAGGTCTGTACCAGCAGGTTGATGAAGGGGACGAAGAACTGAGGACGGATGACGTACATCTTCGGGAAGAGGTGCGACTTGTTCACGATGCCGGTGTTATATAGATCGTTGTCGGCTTCCAGCAGACTCACCAGTACCGCAAACTCACAGCCCTTCTTCTTACGATCCTCGTCGAGCTTCTTCAGGAAGTCCTCGTTCTTATGCTTGGTGGCAGTAGTATCCATCTCGTTCTTCATCTCGAACATGATGGAGATATACTCGGTGCCGTCCTCGGAGTCACGGAAGATGAAGTCGCCCTTCGTACCGTCTGTTGCATCATTGTCCTTGTCGAAGTAGGCATTGGGCATGACAGGACGGAGATACTGCTCAAACTCGATGCTACAATGCTGTTCCAACGTCTCACCCACCATCTTGGTAGACATCTTTGACTTCAAGTCCTTGTAGTAGTCCAGTTGCTCCTGCTTCATCTGGAGCTCCCGCTTGTGCTGTTCCATGAGTGCCGTCTCATGAATCTTGGCCTCACGCTTCTCCAGTTCTGCATCTGAACGGAGTTTCAGTATTTTCTGATCTTTGGCCTGAACCGTAGCCTGTGCCTTGGTACGTTCCTCCATCACAGCCAACTGTAGTTTGTTGTCGCTCTGCTCGATGGTAGAGTTCAGCTTCGCTATCTCTTGGTCTTTCTCTGCGATGGCCAACGAAAGCTCGTTCTGTTTCTTCGACTCGATATTCTGGAGCTGACCCTTCAGCCGCTCAATCTCAGCATCCTTAGCACCCAACTCCTTCTCTTTCTGGTTGAGCTGGGCTTGGAAAGTCTGTTCCGTCTTTGCCGTGGCCAGGTCTTTCTCAGCCTTGTGACGCTCGTCTATCTCCGCGAGACGACGATGTATCTCGGCATCAAACTCAGCATTCTTCACCTGATTAACGATTGAAGCATAGTCTGCTTCATCCACTTGGAATACATTTCCGCACTTTGGGCATTTCAGTTCCTTCATAACTTTAATTCTTTATATGAGACACTCTAATTAACTAACACGGTGCAAAGGTAAATTCATCTTGTGCAGTCTATCTGCATAGAAAGATTTA
>NZ_CALHGC010000219.1 GCF_938029485.1 uncultured Treponema sp.
GAGGAATATTATGATTACTTCAAAAAAATTAACGGCTGAAAGATTGGAAGAAATAAAAAATTATCCTATATCGTATGATGAGGATAGTCCTAAATTAACAAAGAAACAAATTGCAAGACTAAGACCGGCACATGAAGCATATTGGAATGTAACGCCGATAAAAAAAACAATTTCTATAAAAATAGATGCCGATATTCTTGCAGTTCTTCAGTCTTTAGGCAAAGGCTATCAGACCAGAATAAACAGTATTTTAAGAAAAGCTATTACTACGGGTGATTATTAATTTAACATTTATCCTCAGCTTATGCCTTCCAATTGAAACGATAAAAAATAATAAAAATATATATGGTTGGGTTTTCGGCGGTTATTTAACAGATAAATTAGAACCAGTGAAGCTTTGCAGCCAATTATCAAGGAAGCGCATTTGCTTTTCCCTTTCTATCGGCATATCGGATAAAGCGTGCATGGCAAAAAACGCGCCAATACTGTTTGCTATAATCATCACGGATTTGCAGTCTTTAAAAACGGAATCAAAATACGGCGAAAATTCTTTTTTTGCTTCCCACGGTGATTTGGCCTTGTAATCGAAACCGATAACATCGGCGTCTGTAAAAAACGATTGATAATGCGATGCCTCTTTTGCGCTTCCCCCGTTTCCGTGTATGTATATGATCGAGCTTTTCATAATTCCGCCTCAAGTTTTATTTGTACTGCATTCTCATAGTATAAATCCTGCGCAGTTTCTATTTTTTCTTTTCTCTTTCGGTGCCGGCGGTTCATCATACACCGCCTTTTGCTTCCTGCTGCTCTCTTATTATCTTTTCCAGTTTTCCAATTTCAATAACGAAATATTTTTAAAATGCTTTGTATTATTGGTTACTAAAGTCAAACCATTGTAAATTGCCGTCGCTGCAATAAATAGATCCAAGTCTTCTATTCTCATTGCTTTGGAATACATGTTCGCTTTTATATCGGCAAATAGTTCCATAATACCGATATTCAACTCTTCGACAGGGTAAATTTCGCGAATACGATTCACTTTTAGCATATTCGTCCGTTCATTCTGCGAGCGTTTTGCACCGAATACAAGCTCTGCATATGTAATCATCGAAATGGAAATAGGAATATTTTTGTTTTCCTCAAATTTTGCCAACACAGTCTTGTCGCCTCGCAGCGCGAATATTATGATGTCGGTATCAATCAAATATGCCATCTACAGCCTCGAATCTTGTTGAATTGACGCGGGAAGTTCTTATATCGTCAATAATTTCTTCTGCACTTCTTGTATCTTCCCATGCTCCTGAAAGTTTCAAAAATTCTTCTGTGGCATTTTTGTGTTTTACGGGAACGGAAGTAAAATAATTTTGCAAAATGGTAATAACTTGCTGACTGATTGAACGGTTATCACGTTTTGCGGCGAATTTCAATCTGTCGTATAAGCGGTCATCCATGTCGCGGACTTGTAACATTGCCATATTGAACCTCCACTCATACTATATAATGGAATACATGAAAAATCAATCAGATTTCATTATCTTACCTCTTAGCCCTCTTATAACACCTGTGTCCGCTCTTTTAAGAATGAACGGTGGACATCATCCAAATGGGGTTCCAGCGCAGTTCGAACCGCTTGATTATAATCATTTAGCCACGTGAGTTCTTCGGGAAGCAGCAGCTCCTTCACCACCGGTCGCGTGTCGATCGGGCAGAGCGTCAGCGTTTCAAACTCCAAGAAAGTACCGTATTCCGTCGTTTTCCATTCCTTTGTCAGTGTAAGGCTTTCGATGCGGATACCGTGACTTCCGGCGCAGTAAAAGCCGGGCTCGTTGGAGGTAATCATGCCCGCCTTCATCGGAGCGTCCGTATAGCGGAGCCCGATATTTTGCGGCCCTTCGTGAACGGACAGCACATACCCGACTCCATGTCCGGTGCCGTGCTTATAGTCCTTCCCGTATTTTCGGAGCGGATTGCGGGCAAGGATATCGAGTTTATAGCCGGTGGTGTTTTCGGGGAACTTTGCTAAGGCGAGCTGGATATGCCCTTTGAGTACCAGCGTATAGTCCTCTTTTTCTTCCGCAGTGAGCGGGCCGAGCGGAATGGTACGGGTAATATCCGTTGTTCCGTCTTTGTATTGTCCGCCCGAGTCGAGCAACAAAAAGCCTTTGGGTTGCAAGGTAGCGGCAGTATCTTTTTTAGGCCCGTAGTGGATAATCGCGGCGTTTGCTCCGTACCCTGCAATCGTGGTAAAACTCGCCTCTATGAAGTCCGGCTGTTCGGCACGGAAGCGCAGCAGCTGTTCGGAAACATCCCATTCGGTAACGCCGCTATCGGCATGATCTTCCACCCATTTGAGGATTTTGACCATCGCGATGCCGTCTTTGAGGAACGCATTCCGGTAGTTTTTAATTTCGGTTTCGTTTTTCACCGCTTTCATCGAAGAGGTGATATTAAGGCCTTCTATGATATCCGCTTTAATCTTGTTGCGTAAGAAGATATTTGTCCGTGCGGGATCAAGGTAGACCGTACCCTGTAACTTTTCGGCATCGGCGAAAACCGCTTCGTAAGGCGCAACCGACACGCCTTCTTTTTCAAGCGCCGCCTTCACCTCATCCGTCATTTGCCGCGCGTCGATGTAAAGCCGTGCGCTCTGCATATCAACCAAGGCGTAGGCGGTAACAACCGGCGTACATTCAATATCGTTGCCGCGGATATTAAAGAGGTAACAAACATCCTCCAAAGCTCCGATAACCGTCGACTCCGCTTTCTTTTCCCGAAGCGTCGCGCGGACTTCTTTAATTTTTTCCGATGCGGATTTTCCCGTGTAGCGGACATCGAGTAAAAAGGCGGCGCTTAATACGGGCGCAGGCCGATCCGTCCACATCTCCCCGATGAGATCACGGTCGATAACAAACTTCATATCGGGAAGCGACGAGTTAAACTGTGCAAACGAATTAAGCGCCATCACTTTCCCGTCCATACCGATCGTACTTCCCGTAGGAAGTGCTTGCGCAAGATATTCAAATACGGTCGGTACATTCGGTTCTCCGCTCTTTTGCAAAAGGATACCGCTTCCCTTCAATTCTTTTTCAGCCTGTAAAAAATACCGACCGTCAGTCCATAAAAAGGCCTTGTCTTTTGTAACCAATACGGCGCCCGCAGAGCCGGTAAAGCCGGAAATAAAGACGCGGGTCTTATCGTGTTCGGCAAGATATTCGCACTGATGCGGGTCGGCGGTTGGAATATAATACGCGTCGAAGCCGCATTCCGCCATTTTATTGCGTAATACGTTAATACGTTCAGCTATTGTCATAGTGATCTCCTTCTATAGCCCTGCGTACATACGGCGCAGCAGCTGGTCTATTTTATGCCCGTAAGCAGGATCCGATGCCCACGTTCCGGCAAGGTTGTAAATATACGGCGCCTTGCCTTTCGGGTTTATATATCGATAACGCGGATCTACGGCAGGAAGGTTGAGCGGTTCGGCGCTGGCGTATGCTTTTAGATGCTGAATATGCGCTCTGACTCCCGTTTGCTCATCGGGAAATGCCAACCCCGGATTTTCGGCATTGATTGCGCCGAGTCCGCAAAAATTGTTCATGTCTGCGGTTACTAATCCGCCGAACCGTAAAAAACCGGTTTCCAAACACATCTGCACAAAAGCGATATCGGCATTTATCCCTTCAACAGCGGATTCTTTCACATAATACGCTGCTAACCGTTCTATTTTTTCCTGATCGACTTCTCCCGTTTGCGTTACGGCAGTTTGCGTTAAAAAGAACGAAACGAGCTGTTCCTGTGTCATGCGTCCGGTACCCATAATCGCTTTAGGAATGGACGGCGGAACCGACCTGCATGAAAAGCACAGCAATACTGCAAGCAGGGTAATAAGGAGAAAAGGATGGTTAAAAAAACGCTTTATGCGAAAGGGTTTGGCATTCATACGGTTGGCATTACTCCCATTCGACAGCCTCTAACATATTTTGTTTAGGGGATATTCTCTGCCGTTTTTTGACATTGATAGTATTAATCCATGCTAATATGATTAATTAATGTCCAACTATCCTAGCATAGCAAATTTCACGCGGTTTTGCAATTAGTTGCAAAGTTATATTACACAGCAATGTTAATTTGTGTACTAAAAATTGTTGATATTTGAGTTTTTGTATAGTATAATCCTTTTGCGGACTATGAATCAGTTTTTTAGAAGTTTCCTTGTGATGTAGAGGTTGGTAAACAAGTGGATAAAAAAGAAGTCATAAAAAAAATCATAGAGAAGTCCGACGGTATTGCTAAGGCTTCTGATTTTGTTTCTGAGAGCCTTTCCCATTACGATGTTACATATTTATGCAAGAAAGGCTATATTGAACGCGTTAGGCATGGCTATTATCAGCTTTCGGAACAAAAAGATATAAAAGAAGAACGAGTGCTTGCGGCACTTCTACCTGAAAGTATTGTCTGTGTGGAGTCAGCGCTGTTTTACTACAACTATAGCGACTTTACACCGAGGCAATGGTCGATTGCCGTTCCACGAACATTTTCACGTACAAAGTTAAAGATTGATTCTCTTGCTATAAAAACCTATTTTGTACAGCTTGCTCATTTTGAAATCGGAAAAACAAGTGGAGATTTTGGCGGTATACAACTTGCTGTTTATGACCGTGAACGCACTATTTGTGACTGTTTTAAATATCGAACAAAATTGGATAACGAAATGTTTAACAATGCCCTCAATGCATACGCTGCCGATGAAAAGAAAAATTTGAGTAATCTTTCAAGATATGCAAAAGAAATGCATGTCTACAAAAGATTGATGGATGTAATGGAGGTGTTACTTAATGGCTGATATTGCAGCTTCCGTTCTTGCACGGCTCAAAAACAAGGCTCTCGAAAGCGGAAGAAGTTATCAGCTGTGTCTCCAGCTCTTTTGCCAAGAGGAATTTCTGCGCCGTTTGGAAAAATCAAAATATGCCGAGAATCTCGTACTAAAGGGCGGTTTGTTTCTCTATTCTCTTACAGAGTTTGACAGCAGAGTTACGATGGATGTAGACTTTTTGCTTCGGAAAATACCTAATACGCTGGAACAGTTGAAATTTATTTTAGAGGAAATTATCGTTGTTTCTACAGATAATGATTTTGTAAGTTTTGAGATAAAAGATGTTGAACCGATTGCCGTTACCAAAAAATACTCAGGCATTGGAGCCTCAATTCTCGCTCGCATTAGAAATATTAAAATAAGATTTAGTGTTGATTTCGGTGTGGGGGATGTTATTGTTCCAAAACAGGAAAAGCGCAGCATTCCGACCCAACTTCCTGATTTTGTATCGCCGACAGTAAATACCTACTCCATTGAAACCGTAGTGGCTGAAAAAATCGATGCCGTTCTGAGTCTGATGGAGTTTTCCAGCCGGATGAAAGACTATTATGATATTTATTATATTGCCAACAAGTTTGATTTTGACGGTCAGGTATTGTCAGAAGCTTTAAGGGAAACCTTTGCCAATCGTAACCACCTCTTTACTGTTGAACAGTTTAAACAGGTAATGAATTTTGATAATGATGCAGCAATGCAGAAGAAGTGGGGCGCCTTTACGCGTAAGATTAACGTTAAAACGGATGATTATGGTACAGTGCTTAATACAATAAAAGTTTTCTTGGCAGCTCCGTTCCTGTCAGCTATCGAGAGTACGGAGTACACTAAGCAATGGTCGGCTTCTTCTTGTGAATGGATTTAACATAGGAGACTATAAGACCCTTTAGCTGTGAGCTGTTGCCTCAGCTAAAAGGTCTTTTCATACGCTTCTTTTACTCCCATTCAATGGTGGCAGGAGGTTTAGGGGTGATGTCATACACTACGCGGTTGATGCCTTTGACTTCGTTGATGATGCGGAGGGTAATCTTCTGCAGCAGCGGATACGGAATTTCCGCGACTTCGACCGTCATCGCATCGACGGAGGTTACCGCCCGTATCGCTATTAGGTTGTCATACGTTCTACCGTCGCCCATAGCGCCGACCGTGCGGACATTAGGAAAGACGGTAAAATACTGCCAAATAGAATCCGCCAAGCCCGCCTGCGCAATCTCTTCGCGGAGAATGGCATCGCTTTCTCGTACCCAATGCAGCCGTTCGGGAGTGATTTCTCCTAAGATACGCACGGCAAGTCCCGGCCCGGGGAAGGGCTGCCGTTTGACCAGTTCGTCGGGAATACCGAGCGCCGTGCCCAGCGCCCGCACCTCGTCCTTAAACAGCATCCGCAGCGGTTCAATCAATTCCTTAAAGTCGATATGCTCTGGAAGTCCGCCGACATTGTGATGAGATTTTATGACTGCTGCTTTTTTACTGCCGCCGGATTCAATAACATCGGGATAGATGGTCCCTTGTACCAAAAAGTCAACCGTGCCGATCTTTTTCGCTTCTTCTTCAAAAACACGGATAAATTCTTCACCGATAATCTTCCGCTTGCGTTCGGGTTCGGTTACTCCGGCAAGTTTTTTTAAGAACCGCTCGGAGGCATCGACATGGATGATGTTAAGGCCGAGTGTTTCGCGGTAGGTTTTCAGCACCTGTGTCGCCTCATCTTTGCGTAAAAGTCCGTGATCGACAAAAATACAGGTAAGCTGATCGCCGACAGCCTTATGCACCAGTACCGAAGCGACGGAGGAATCAACCCCGCCCGACAGAGCCGAAATAACCTTTTTGTTTCCGACTTTCCGTTTTATTTCCTGAATAACCGAGTCGGCGGCGGTTGCGGCATTCCAGACTTCGGTACATCCGCAAATGCCGCGCACAAAGTTTTTGAGCATTTGCGTGCCGTATACGGAGTGTAATACTTCGGGATGGAATTGTACGCCGTAGCACCCGCGTTCGGTATTCGCCATTGCGGCGATAGGACAGTTATCCGTTTTCGCAATGGTTGTAAACCCTTCGGGAAGGGCGGATACGCTGTCGTTATGGCTCATCCACACGATGGAGTCCGCCGGGCAGTCCTTCCAAAGCGCTGCACCTGCCGCATCTCCGCCGATGTACAGCTTTGTCTTACCGAATTCGCTTTTTTCTGCCGGCTGCACTTTTCCGCCGAGCAAATAGGTCATCAGCTGCATTCCGTAGCAGATACCCAACACCGGTACCCTTAAGTTGAATATTTCACGATTGCAGGTTGCCGCATCATCGGCATACACGGAGTCGGGCGCTCCGGATAAGATGATTCCTTTTAAATCACTACTTTGTATGCGGGAAAGTTCTGTATCGAAAGGAAGCACTTCACAATATACTCCGCATTCGCGGACACGGCGGGCAATGAGCTGGCTATACTGCCCTCCGAAATCAAGGATAATAATTTTTTCTGTGCGCATAGCGTACTATATCAGTGTATGACTTGTTAGACAAGGAGTCTTTCGATTAGATAAAAGGGCATCAATCTCCTTGAAATCTGCGGGGAAAACATATATACTCAGTATTAATGGAAAGCAAGTGCATCGATAACAGTTCCAAATATTCTCACAAAAAAAGTGCAAAAAGTTTTGTAAAAATACTTGACATAGGCAAGCACATCGGGCAAAATCCGCAGTCTCGCAGTCTCGCAGTCTCGCAGTCTCGCAGTCTCGCAGTCTCGCAGTCTCGCAGTCTCGCAGTCTCGCAGTCTCGCAGTC
>NZ_CALHGC010000220.1 GCF_938029485.1 uncultured Treponema sp.
TTTTTTCTCACTTATTATCGCTTTTTTAATTTTATTATAAATCTTTGTGAATAGATAAAAAAATAATTATATTCTTGCGGGCGCCGATAATATATGATACGATGAGCTAAGACTGTTAATTGGAGGTGCTCGTTGTATGGAAGTGTTTTTACAAAATCTTACTAATGTAGTCGGAAACGTAAATGGGTTCGTATGGGGACCGTATTTCCTTATTCCCTTACTTTGCGGAACAGGTTTGTTTTTTACTCTCCGGCTTAAAGGCGTACAATTTTCAAAATTTGGCGCCGGATGGAGCAGACTTTTCAGTAATTTTTCATTAAAAGGAGAAAAAGCGGGAAAGCATGGTATGAGTTCTTTCCAAGCCGTCGCAACTGCGATTGCAGCACAAGTCGGTACCGGAAATCTTGTAGGTGCAATGACAGCCTTGATTATGGGCGGCCCGGGCGCAATATTTTGGATGTGGCTTGCCGCATTGGCAGGTATGGCGACAAACTTTGCCGAAGCCTGTATCGCACAAGTCTACAAAACAAAAGATAATTCGGGACAGACCGTAGGCGGCCCTGCGTATTATATTTCCCGCGGTTTAGGTAATACCGGATTTTCAAAATTTCTTGCAGCGTTTTTCGCTATCGCAATTATCCTCGCGCTCGGATTTATGGGCAATATGGTTCAAGCGAATTCAATTTCAGATGCATTTTTAAATGCATTCTCCGTACCTACATGGATAACCGGAGTTATCATTGCCGTTATTGCCGGTATTATCTTTATGGGCGGCGTAAAACGTATTGCTTCTGTTACCGAAAAAGTTGTGCCGTTAATGGCGCTTGTTTATGTTATTGTCGGGATCATCGTTATTCTGATGAATGCATCTAACATTCCGGCAATGTTCGCGATGATCTTTGAAGGTGCCTTTAACCCGAGATCCGTTTGGGGCGGAGCTTTAGGTTTCGGTATGGGACGTGCAGCCCGTTACGGTATTGCACGCGGTCTTTTTTCTAATGAGGCAGGTATGGGGTCAACGCCGCATGCTCATGCGGTTGCAACTGTAGACAGCCCCGTTGAACAGGGGGTATTGGGAATTGTCGCCGTTTTTATCGATACCTTTGTTGTTTTGAATATTACCGTCTTTACGGTTTTAAGTGCCGATATTATCAAATTTGAAAACGGACAGCCGGTAATGAAAGGCATTCAACTGGTTCAAGAGGCGTTTTCGCAGCACTTATTCGGACACACATTCGGATATCTTTTTATTGCGATTTGCTTGTTCTTCTTTGCGTTCTCTACAATTATCGGTTGGTACTATTTCGGCGAAACCAATATCCGGTACCTTTTCGGCTCAAAGGGCTTAATACCGTATAAACTACTTGTCGTAGTGTTTATCTTTTTAGGCAGTTTGTTGAAAATCGACTTGGTATGGGAATTAGTCGACTTCTTTAACGGTATTATGGTTATCCCGAACCTTATCAGCTTATTGTTGTTAAGCGGTACGGTTGCGGCAGTCTTGCGCGATTATAACGCGGGTAAGCCGTACGATGTCAATAATTATATTAGAAAGTAACCCAGCATCTCTAAAAACTGAATTTTAAAATGCACCAATCCGCCGATTAGTCTTTGTTCTGATTAGTCGGCGCGGCTTTCGTCTTCACCCTTCCTGAATTGACGGGCTTGCCTGTATCGATGAGTCCTGCCCTTTGCTTGGCGATTAAAACTTGTAACACTGCTTCATCAAGCCGTTTGGCAAACTCTGCATTGGAACGAGCTTTTTCGGCGATAGCTTCTATCAACGGATAGATTTTAGACAGCGAGCACATGATCATATCGCAGCCCGCAGTGAGTGCACGCATTGCGTTTTCTTCGGGCGAAGCGCCGTTCTGTTTTAATGCCTGCATTACAATATCATCAGTGATGATAAGGCCGGAAAATCCCAATTCATTGCGGAGTAGGGTAATTCCCTTCGCGGAAAAACAGAACGGCGCCGCTTCAATTACCGGTACCGTAATATGGGAAATCAGCACGGCAGCCGTACCGTCTGTAATTGAAGGCCTAAATGGTGCGCAATAGCGATTAAGGAAAGTTTCATAGTCGGCGGTTAATTCGGCTGCGCCTTTGTGTAAATCCGCGGCGCCGTTGCCGGGAAAGTGTTTGACCGCCGCAAGAATACCGGCACTCTGCATACCACGCACTGCGGCGGCAGCGTATTGACCTGCTTGTTTTGGTTCCATACTGTATGTCCGTGTACCAAGCGCCGTCGCAGTTTCTTTAGTTCCTGCCTCCGCCACGGGTGCAAGGTTAAGATGCAAACCAAGCTCCCGCATCGGCTGTCCCAATAACCGATAGAGATTCTCCGTTTCCTCGATGGAAAAACGTATGCCGATTTCTTCTGCGGCGGGTAACGGAACAGTTATGCGGCGGGTTCGATATACGGTGCCGCCTTCGTTATCCAGTGCGAAAAGCGGCGGGATAAAAGTACGGCCGGACCGGTGCGCCGCTTCCTGAAAGCCTTGTACGGCGGATTCTAAAAAGTTTGCGACCGATTGCGGTGTGTCCGCGATATTATATCCGAATAAGAGTACGGCTCCGGGAACCGTTCCTTTGAACGAAGCGATGCTTTTTGCATCCGCCGTTTTGCTTCCGGCGATATTGACCATGAGCACTTGCGCCGCTTTTTCTTCAAGCGAAAGCTGCGAAACAACGGCACGTAGTAACTTCTCTTGTTGAGATGCAGATGCCGGTATTATAGAATTTCCGCTCTGCGGTGCGGCGGAATGCACGGCTTGCACGGAAACAGAATTATCTTGAGTTAAGGCGGAAAGAGACTGCGTAAATAAAGCGGAAAGGGTAAAACCGAAAACAGCTGCAGCTGTCAAACAACAGCTGCAGCGTATTTTTTTTAGTGCTAACATAGAAAAGCGATACCGGCGGAGCGGATATTTTTGTCTATTACCGGCAGAGCGGATGCTAGCGGATTTCTGCGAGCAGGTCGCCTTCCGCTACCTGCGCACCTGCAGCTGCCGCAAAGTGAATAACGCCCGCCTTATGCGCATTTATTTCCAATTCCATCTTCATCGATTCAAGCATCATAACCGTTTGCCCTTCGCTTACCTGTGCGCCTTCCGCAACGCTGTATCGTAATAGTGTACCGGCAACAGGAGCTGTAAGTTTTTCACCGCTACTACTACTTGTTGCTGACTGAGGTGTTGTAACAGGTTTAGAGGTAGCCTGAGCTGCTGCGGGTGTTTCCTTTTTTGATGCCGGTATGGTTTGTGCCGCAGCAGATACCTTTTGAGCCGATGCCGATGCGGTATTCTCTTTTATACTGACGGAATATGCCGTACCGTTTACCGTGAACGTTCCGTTAGATGAAGAAACCGCATAATCGGTGCCGTTTACCGTTACCGTATAGGAACCGCTGCTTACACTGCCCGCGGCGGCGCCGGCTTTTTTCTCCGGTGCAGTAAATACAACAGGGCCTTTGTTGCGTTCTTTAAAGAACTTAGGCGCAACCTTGGGGAACATCGCGTAGGTTAAAACATCTTCAATAGAATTGCCTGCACCGTTTTCCTTTGCTTCGGTTTTGATTTTATCCAGCTCATTGGGAATTAGGTCGGCAGGACGAGCCGTTACGGGTTCTTCCACCTTTGCTTCCGCCAAAGCGGTTTTTACCAGCTCTTCATTACACGGAGCGGGAGTTTTGCCATAGCGTCCGATGAGCAGGTCGCGGGTCTCTGCAGTCAATTTCTTATAGCGCCCGAAGAGTACATTGAATACCGACTGAGTACCGACAATCTGGCTTGTCGGAGTAACCAACGGGATATAACCGCAATCTTTTTGTACAATCGGGATTTCTTTTAGAACCGCATCCATTTTGTCGGAGGCTTTAAGATCGCGCAGCTGATTTTCAAGGTTGGAAAGCATACCGCCCGGTACCTGCGATACTAAAATACGAGTGTCGGCGCCGAGGAAGCTCGATTCAAACTGAGCGTAATGTTTGCGTACTTCGCGGAAATAGGCTGCAATCTCTAACAGCAGCTTTATGTCCAATCCGGTATCCATGTCGGTACCGCGGAAGATTTCTACCATTGTTTCAGTCGGACTGTGGGAAGTCCCCATAGACATAGACGAGATAGCGGTATCCAGAATATCCGCACCTGCTTCGGCTGCCTTTAGTAAGGTTGCAACGGACAAACCGGTTGTCGCATGGGTATGGATATTGATAGGAATACTTGTCTTCTTTTTAATTGCCGTGACTAAATCGAATGCTTCAAAAGGTTTTAGCAAACCGGCCATATCCTTAATACAGATAGAATCGGCTCCGAAGTCGGCGTATGTTTTAGCCAGTTCGGCATATTTTTCTATCGTATGATACGGTGTCGTTGCATAAGAAATAGCCATTTGAACGTGCTTGCCGGTTTTCTTTGCCGCATCTGCCGCACGTTTAAGATTGCGCGGGTCGTTGAGCGCATCAAAGATACGGAATACGTCGACCCCGTTATCGGCAGCAGCCTGCACAAACGCATCGACTACATCATCGGCGTAGTGCCGATAGCCGAGTAAATTTTGCCCGCGCAGCAACATCATAATGGGTGTATTCGGTAATGCTTTATGCAGTGAGCGCAGCCGTTCCCACGGATCTTCATTTAAAAAGCGGATACATGAATCAAACGTTGCTCCGCCCCATGCTTCCAAGCTCCAATATCCTACGCTGTCCAACTTGCTGCAAATAGGCAGCATATCTGCTGTGGTCATGCGCGTTGCATGTAAAGATTGATGAGCATCCCGTAATACCAAATCGGAAATCCGAACTTTGTGTGCCATACATTTCTCCTAACAGAAAAAGCCGATAGGATTTCAGTTTTTTATACAGCCCTATCAAGATATAATGATATTGCTTATTGCTTGTTTTTGCAAGGTATACAATTTTGAAAACAAGGCAAACGCATCGTACCGTTTATCCTCATCGAAGTATCATTTTTTTTCTTTTTCTGCTATAGTAGAGGCTATGAAATCGATCACAGGATGTTTACTCTTTATGCTTGAGTTCCCGCGTATCATCAACAAAGATGGTGGTCTAAATTAATAAAAGGATAACAGGTAGTATGGCTCTTATAGATTGTCCGAATGGAACTGATTTTCAATTCGGTATTTTAATCCAAAAAAAAGATATTTTTATTTCCGAAAACGGACGATTACCGAACGGTAGCGAAATTTCTCAAGCCCTTAAAAAATATAGTCATAAAGATATTCTCGGTCTTTACGGTGAAAAGGCATATCACACCTTTGCAGCGGCTTTATCGCCTGATGCGGCGGAACCGGAAGGGTTTAAACGAATTCCATACCGGAATTTATTTATAACAGAGCCTGCCGAGTATGCATCTATAGTTGCTCGTGCAGCCCTCTTGCTCGATTGGCTGCACCATACAAAATATTGCGCGTCTTGTGCCGGTAGATTGCAGTTAAGCGTAACCGAAACAGCGCTGGAATGTCCGCAATGCCGCCGGATATTTTATCCCGTGCTTGCCCCGTGTATTATCGTACTTATCAGCAAGGGGAAGCAAATCCTTTTAGCACGGCACGTACAGCATACCTCCGACATATATACGTGTATCGCCGGTTTTATCGAAGCAGGCGAATCCGCAGAAGAGGCCGTTATCCGCGAGGTGCACGAAGAAGTCGGCTTAACCATTAAAGATATCCGGTACCGCGGAAGCCAAGCATGGCCCTATCCCAACCAACTGATGCTTGCCTTTCGCGCCGAATACGTTTCGGGAGATATTACCGTACAAAAGGAAGAGTTATCGGAGGCCGCATGGTTTACACGCGATGCTTTGCCCCCGATACCGCTTCCCGGATCCGCCGCTCACCGCCTTATCTGCGGCGACTGGTATTAATGCATACGCCTGAATTTTTTACCTTTATGATTCTTTTTCAACTTTGAAGTGAACATCGAACAGGAGCGTTTCAGCCGGGTTCCCTTTTCGATAGAGCTTAAAAGATTGGAAGGGACTCGCTGAAAATGTCGGTGCGTTCTCCGTAGGCGCAGGCAGCTTGGGATTGCTCCCTTCTTTATTGCTTACAAAAACGTATTCTTCACCGTTTATAGTTCCCTTTATATCGAAGGAAAGCTGAATAACGGAAGATTCACTCGGCACAATAATACTGTTCGGCTGCGGTTCTGGGTGTACCTTTTTCATGTACGTACACGTTAATTTTGGTAGCGGTTTTGTATTACTGTAGTTAAAAATCGGTTGCTGCAGCGTGGCTTTATCAAGCGGCTGCATCCCGATACTACCGGTAACATCGATAGTTTTATGACCTGTATAGTATATGTTTTTTACTGTTGCGGTTACCTTGTATCCTTTCGCAGGAATTTCTATCCGTTCGACGGTTTTGTATTTTTCGGCATATTTGATATAGGCGATAGCGTTATCATCAAGGAACCGTAGCTGGTATTTAATAATATGTCCCGGGTTCTTTGCGGAAAATCCTTCTTTTACAATATAGTTTTGGAACTTTTTAAGATCGGTAACCGCTTCGCTGCCGCCTCCGATAATATGTATCTTAATCGTCGTTCCCTTTTCAAGTTTTTTGATTGCCGTATCAATGTCAATTTCGCCATTGTTTGTTGCCGTAGCTTTAAGAGCCATATCAAGATTTGTCTTGAATTCGGATTTTTTCTGCTCCGATTCGATGGTAAGGTAGGCGATGCGTCCATAAGAAACCGACGATACATAGACCGGCATTTTGTCCCCTACCTTTTCGCGTGGTATATTGACCATAAGCGGTGCAGCATCTTGATTTACATCCACGGTGTAAAATGTTTCGACGAATTTGATAAGGCGGCGTTCCATCTGTTTCCCATCTTTGAATTTAAAGCCCGATGCGATTTTGCTTTTTATCCCCGCTGCACCGAAACCGATACCGAGTTTAAGCTGTGCTTCAAGGCTTTTTTCATTGGTAATTTCCATCTCTTCATAGCTTAGATTTGCTGAGGCATGGTAAGTAATACTTTGACTGAGGATTCTGTTGCGGAGATCTCTGTATGACGCTAAATTCGGGAAAATTGCGTCTGAAGTAATTCCCGGTTTCCCATCTTTGCCTTCCTTATCTTTTACTCCCTGTAAATCGAAAGAGATTACCGCTTTCCGTTTATTCCCATTGGTAATTTCCTGATAACTATCTTTATCAAGACTATCACCGCGCAGAACGGAACCGGGATAAATTGAGTTTTGGGAAGGATCGAGCAGGAGTGAGTCGTCAAAAGCTGCCGAAATATCATACTCGACTTCTTTTTCGATGTATGCCGCTACCTTTCCGTGCTCATCGAAGTGCGGTTCCGTCGGCTCACCGATCTGCGGTCCTTGAATAATCATTTCGCGCAATCGCTGCGGCGACCGTGCAAGGGTATCGGGAATATCAAGACCTTGGTAGGTAATTTCCCCTTGCCCGTTGCTTTGCCCATTACCGGGATTACCTCCGTTTTGTGATCCGTTTGTATTGCCATTATTCCCGTTGCCCGGTTTTTCGGGCTTGGCAGGTTTTTGTGGTGTCTTTTCCGTTTTTGTTTCCTTTATCAAGGATTTGGTCGGCTGTTGACATCCTGTTGCAGCTATCAGGAACAGACAGAGCAGCAATGCGGCAGCCCATTTTACATGGGTCACAGGTTTTGCCCGTTTTTGTTGTTGCATAAAAACCTCCTTGTGGTTGATGCTGTCTGTCTTATAAAGCACGCGTTGCAAAATGGCTTGAAATTCGGAGAAAAAAATGAAATTTTTTTAAAAATTTGAAAGCAATCGCCAAAATACGGAAGGATCGGAGAAATTTTTAATACGCTGCCGCTATCTTGTTCAGATATTTTTCCGCCCGCTTAAAGTCTTCCGGCGTGTCGATGTCGAAGGCTTCCATTTCGGACCGGAGCGGGGAATGCAGTATCAGATCAAGGTGAGCATTCATCACGGTTCTGCCGCCGATGTTTCCGTCCAAGCGGCTCAGCTCACCGGCTAATGCCGCCGGAAAGATGACCGGAGAGCGGTGTTTGCCGTTAAAGGCGGCAGAAACGATGCAGTCGGGATGTTTTTGAAATACGGCGCAGAGGCCGCGGATGCTGTCGGCTTGTAAGAAAGGCTGGTCGGCGGTGCAGAATAAGAAACCGCTTGGATTATAGGTATGGGTGGTATTTGAAGCAGAATCTTCTCCGCACTTGCGGCAAGCGGCCTGTACTGCAAGCGCCGCCGAATGCCCCTGTCCCCGCTCCGGTTCGGGGTTAAAGACAATATCGCAGCAGAATGGATGGGATGTACGGAAAGGATGGGATATGCCCGTTTCGGCGGCTGCGTCCTTTAAGGAGTTGTTTTGCGCAGGCGGTTTTTGCACAGGCGTTTTTTGTGCCAGCGCCTCTATCATGGCTGTTATAGGCTTCCGTGTTTCGGCATTCACCGTAATCACCAAATGCATAATATCGGTCTTAAGTAATGTTTCAACAATGTATTGAATTAACGGCTTCCCACAAAGTGGGCGCAGTTGTTTGCAGCAGCCCATCCGCGTAGAAAGCCCGCTTGCAAGGATAATTGCGGCGGGGAACCCCGCGGCGCTGTCGGTATTTTTTTTGTCCGTTCCTATGGATATGTGATTTATAGCATTCGGCGCCATGTTTTTATTATCGGCAAAGGTGAGGGAAGCTCTCAAAATCTAACTCTGAAAATCCAACAGGGTTTTTTCAGCGGCCTTTGATACTCGCAGTCTCTAAAAATGCAGCAAAATTTTGTGCCCGCTCAAGCTGCGCGTAGAGTTCAGCCCTGTTTTGCAGCGTTAGATGGAATACCGCAGCTTCCGGCATTTGTTCCAAGACCGGCAAAAAGCGCGTTCCGCGGGGCTTAACGGTGCCGATGATATAATACCGGGGATTGGAAAACAGTGCACACACCGCAAGGAAAAAGCGCTCCGCCTCCGCTTCCATAACGCCGAGTTCATCCATTAAGATAACCGGTAAAACTGATTGCTGCAGAGCTGTTTCCGCCTGCTTTAAGCACATAACTCCGCACGCATCAAATACCGGTGCAAAACCGGCAGGCTTCGGCGGGCTGCATATCCCGACACGGTTGCCGGTTGCGTATCGGTATCGTGCGGTACCGTCGATGAGCGGATGCATATACACTGCAACTTCCGACGGCGCCGCCTCTTTTTTTGTAATAAAGCCTGACGGCTGTAAATTGAATTTTTGTATAAGGGCTGCAAGAAAGGTAGACTTTCCGCAGCCCGGTTCGCCGGTAACAAAGAATATCCGCTTTGCAAATGCTGAAACACCCTGCTTATCGGTATCGAAGCAGCCTGCGTCATTGAAAGCATTCTTGTGCGGCGTTGCGTTCAAAGCTGTTAGTCTTCTTTTGCCTTGGGCAGCAGGATATTCAGAATAAGCGCGGTAACAAAAGCGCCGACGATGGCCTGCTTAAAGATATTCTGGAACCACATCGGCAGGTGCTGCATAACTTCCGGTACGTTGCTTAAACCGAACGCAACGCCGAGCGATGCTGCGATAATGACAACATCTCGCTCCGCAATCTTTCCGCTCTGATAAATCAAGTTTAAACCGCTCATGGTAATCATACTGAACATCAGCAATACGCCGCCGCCCAATACCGGGTTCGGGATAGTCGAAACAATCGCGCCGAGTTTGGGAAAGAAGCCGCACAGTACCAAGAAGCCTGCGCCGATACCGATTGTAAAGCGGTTGACAACCTTTGTCATACCGATAAGCCCGACGTTCTGGCTGAACGAGGTGTTCGGCATAACGCCGAAGATTGCGGCAACCATACTGCCGAAACCGTCTGCATGAACTGCGCCTTGCAATTCTTTGTCGGTTATATCGCGTCCGAGGCCTCCGACTGCAATACCGGTATTATCCCCGATCGTTTCTACCGTGGTCGCAAGATAAACAAGCAGGAACGGAACAATGGCATCCCAATGGAAAGCGAGGCTTAAATGACCTACTGCAAAGAACGGCAGCGGGACGGAAATCCATGCCGCATTTTTTACCGGTGTAAAATCTACCATACCCACAAATACTGCAACGATATACCCTGCGATAAGTCCGATCAGAATGGAAGAGATACTTAAAAAACCGGTGAACATTTGGCGGATAAAGATAATCGTTAAAAAGACGAAAAGTGCGATTAACAGATTCTTTATTGAACCGAATTCGGGGGTTTGTTCAAGACCGACGCCTCCGCCGACGAATTTAATGCCGACCGGAATAAGCGAAATACCTAAGGTCGTAACAACCGTGCCGGTAACTACGTGAGGCAGGAACTTGCGAAGCGGTTTTACAATAAACCCAAGCATAAACTCCATCAAACCGCCGATGAGAGATGCGCCGAGAATAGCGGCATACCCGTTTGACCAGTCACCCATCGCGGCATACTGTAGTCCGACCCCGATAGCGACGGGGATAAAGCCCGAGCTGGTTCCCATAACGGTGGGAAGCCCCGAACCGATTTTCCAAATAGGCCTTAGTTGTACAAACGTGACGGCGCCTGCAACAAACATAGCGCTTTGCAGCAGAGAAACCTTGATATCCGCCGGAACATTAAGGACTCCCGTTATAACCAGAATCGGTGCGAGGTTTCCGGCATACATAGCCAAAACATGCTGCATCCCGAGTGGGATTGCCGTTTTTAATGGAACACGGCCTTCGAGCTTATAAATATTTTCTTTTGCAATACTCATAATCTCCTCCTTGATTTATAATTATCACCCGCTCAATCTCGCCATAATAATGATAGAGATGCGAATGACTATCGGAAATCTCTAAAAAGTCGGTTGTTTTTTTCGAGATTTCTTACTCTACTTATAAGTATAGCGTCGAATACGGTAAATAGCAAGAAAAATTTATGAGATCATCTAAAAATTATTTAGCAGGTTCGTCGGTTAACGCAATGAGTTTTTCTAAAAGGTCTCCGGTATCACCTTCTGCAAGTACAATCACTTTATCACCGGGATAGAGTACGGTATTTCCATCGGGAACGGATTCATGCTCACCGTGGACAACGCCGACAACACGACATTTTTGCGGCCAACCCGTTTCACTGACTTTCTTTAAAGCGGCGATTGAATGCAAACCGATCGGCAGCTCATAAAGCTGAGGCGCACCGGCACTTGTATTTTGTTCCGAAGATTGATACTCCGATTCAAGAATCTGCGTCAGCACAATATGATCATGTGCTTGTGAACCGATAAAACTTGCCGTCAAATAGGCTGTTAGACAGGTAAGTACCAAACCGCTCAGTTGATGGAGCGAGCCGCTTGTTTCAAATACAATAACGCAGGCGGTAAGCGGCGCTTTAATAACGGTCGTAAAACAGGCGGCCATCCCGAAGAGAATCATTGCATTGACATACTCTTGCGCCAATAAGCCGAAACGCACCAGTACGGTTGCATACAATGCGCCGCCTACCGCGCCGCAGGCAAGGAGCGGTACGAAAATACCGCCGATCGCGCCTGATCCCGCAGAAATGCCGGTAAAAAGCAGTTTAACGGTTAAGAACATCAGTAACGTCATAAGAGGGAACGGCTGTTCGGTCAATGCCTTTATCAAGCCCTCTCCGCCGCCTGAAGAATAACTCAACCACAGACCGACCGGCAGTGACAACAGGAACGGAATAACCGGTCGCAGAACCGGGGGAATATGCAGTGCTTTATAGCATCGTTGAAACAAAAAAATCGACTGTTTAAATCCGTGACCGATCAGCGCAACGAACATCCCGAGTCCTATTAGCCATGCGAATTGAGAAAGCGGGAATTCTACGGCGGTAAAGAAGCTAAAAATCGGGCCGGAACCCAAGAGTATGCTCCCTGCAAAATCGCCGGCAAAAGATCCTGCCATGACACAGGCTAAAAGTAACGGCGTTAAATGATGATGGATGTCTTCAAGCGCAAAGACGATTGCGGCAAAAGGTGCATTAAAGGTTGCCGAAAGACCGGCGGCTGCCCCTGCAGTGATCAGGCATACCCGTTCGGTAAACGACCGCTTGCCGATCCGTTCAACGGCATCGCCGACATAAGCGCCCAGCTGTACGGAAGGGCCTTCACGTCCCATCGAAAGGCCTAAGCCAATGCTGAGAACACCGCCGATAAACTTGAGCGGCAGCTCCGAAAGCGGGGAGAATTGCAGCTTTTGCATGAAAACGCCTTCAATCTGTGCAACTCCGCCGCCTTTAATCATCGGCCATTTTGTAATAATAAAACCGATAAATAATCCTACCAGCGCCAAGCCTACGAGCGCAAGAACAACACCGGGTGCGCCTGCCGTCCGTATAACATCGTACAACACAATACGGATATTTCTGAAATACGAAATTGAAAGCCGAAAACCCGTAATAACCAGCCCCGTCAATAAGCCGGTTACCAGACTTTCAAACACTAAAAGCCACTTGTTTTCTTGTCTTTTTTTCAGTAATGTGCCTGTTTCCGAATATTCATTCATAACGATCATTACAATTATAGCCGGAGCTTCTAAAAACTCCTGTTTTTAGAAGCTCTTCTTAGATGGATTTACCGCGCGCTGCGGCGATTGCTTCTCTTAATTGGCGGGCGGTGCGGGTAACCGATTCAAAATCACCGGTTTTGGCGCCCTTCGTTAATGCTCCTCCGATACCGAGCACTGCAGCTCCCGCCTTGATCCATTCGGCTGCGTTTTCGGCAGTGATACCGCCGGTCGGCATATAAATCCCTTGCGGAAGCGGCCCCTTAAAAGCGCTGATGATTTTCGGTCCGAAAAGCTCTGCCGGAAACAGCTTGAGGATGTCCGCGCCGAATTCAAGCGCCCGCACCGCTTCTTGCGGTGTCATAACGCCGGGAATGTACGGCACCGCATACCGGTTACAGAGGCGGGCGCAACCTTCGTTAAAAGACGGCCCGACGATATATTGAGCGCCCGCAATAATGCAGGCACGCGCCGTCTCCGCATCGAGTACCGTACCGGCTCCCAGCAATATATCCGCCCCGAATGCCTCGCTTAACTCGCGGATAATTTCGTCGGCGTGCGGTACCGTCATCGTAATTTCGATTGCCGTTATTCCCCCGGCACGCACCGCCTCCACGATTTTAAACCCCTGCGTTTTATTTTCCGCCCGAATAACGGCAACCGCCCCCGCCTCAATCAGCGCCTGTATCAGTTCGTATTTTTTCGTCATTTCTCCTTCCACAGGGTAATCGCATCGGAAATACTTTAAGCGATTGACTCCCTTCTGTGCAAAATTTTACCTAAAATTTCGCACAGTTCTTCCAAGGAAAAGGTAACCACACCGAAAATATTGCAAGCGCTTACCTTTTCTTTTGTGCAAAATTTTTTAAATTTTGCACATTTTTTCACGAGAAGGATAAACACATCAGGCTGCTAGATAAAGATCGCAGAATAATGGGAACCGGGCAAGCATTTGAGCCGCAAAGCAGCGAAACTCTGCTTGGGCGGTTTCCATTATTCTGCGGGGTCATTGAAAAGGCCATCTG
>NZ_CALHGC010000221.1 GCF_938029485.1 uncultured Treponema sp.
AGGTCACGATCCTCACGCGCAAGGCGGGCGAAAAGCAGGGCATACGCTGGGAATCCACGGTATACGGTCGGCAAAACGGCAACCCGTATGCTTGAGTTTTTTAAGCGACGGCACCATACCTTTAATAACGTGCAGCATATCGTCGTCTTTATCCGCCTGCGGAATCGATTTAAGCAAAGAACGCGTATAAGGATGCAAGGGATGAGTAAACAATTCCTGCACGGCAGCAAGTTCGACGATTTGCCCCGCATACATAACTGCAACGCGGTCGGCCACCTGTGCGACGACACCGAGGTCGTGCGTGATAAGGATAATACCCGCCTTGTGTTCTTCCTGCAGGTCTTTGATAAGATCGAGAATCTGTGCTTGAATGGTTACGTCGAGCGCCGTCGTCGGTTCATCGGCAATGATAAGCGACGGATTACAAGACAGTGCAGTTGCGATAAGTACCCGCTGCCTCATTCCGCCGGAAAGCTCATGCGGGAACCGCTGCGCCGTACGCTTAGGGTTCTGAATACCGACATCGTTTAAAAGCTGTAAAACCCGCTCCTGTCGTTCTTTTTCGTTGAGGTTGGTGTGGTACAGCAGGGCTTCTTCAATCTGCTTCCCTACCCGCTGCAGCGGATTAAGCGATGCAAGCGGATCCTGAAAGATAAAGCCGATATCCTTTCCGCGGATTTTATTCATTTCGTCCTCGGAAAGGGTCAGCAGATCCCTGCCGTTAAGGAGAATTTCGCCCGAAACCCGGGTAAAGCGCATATCATGCAAGCCCATAACGGACATCGCGACGGTACTTTTACCGCAGCCCGATTCCCCTACAATAGCAAGCATTTCATTAGGTCTGACATCAAAAGAGACTCCGTCGACCGCATCATAGTAATTGCCGTCGATACGGAACGCCGTGTGCAAATTCTTAACGGTCAATAAATTGTTTTGTTCCATGGTTGAGTTCTACTTATATTATAAGTCTCAGAAAGCCCTCTAAAAACGGATGTTTTCAGAGTTTTTCTCTTGTTTTATGTTTATTACGGTATCACGGATACGGAAATTTTGCAACCGGAAAAATAAAAAATCCGGATAACTGCATTAGGCTCTTTTGTTATCCCCGCAGAATAATTGAGGCCGTTCAACCAGAGTTGAACCGTTGGTTCAAATGGTCTCTCGACCTCAATTATTCTGCGATGTTTATCAATTTTTCCTGATGCGGTTACCCATCTGCTAGAAAAAATGTGCGAAATTTTATCCAAAATTTCGCACAGAAAGAAGGTACCGCATCCTTCTGCTCTACAGCAGATATTTCTCTAAAAAGCGGGCGACGCCGTCTTCGTTATTGGTATAGTCCGTTACCGCGTATGCGATATCTTTGATAGCCTGCAGCCCGTTTTTCATGGCGATGCCGTATCCTGCAAGACGGATCATCGTTTCGTCATTCATGCTGTCGCCGAATGCCATCACCGCCTCGTTTTTAATACCGAGCAGCCATGCCAGCTCTTGTAGAAACTCACCCTTACCGGTATCAAGCGGAATTATTTCCAAAAAATACGGTTTACTGGTAAACAGAACAGCCCGTGTACCGAACCGCTTTCTAAACTCAGGTTCGACGGCTGCGATAATATCAGGCTCCGCGGGGATAAGGAGCTTATACACCGGCTTGGTGCGCAAAATCTTTCGGTAGTCCTCCGGCACGACAATCTTCATTTTCGTCAGATGCGCATCCCTATCCGAAAACTCCGTCCGTTTGACGATATAAATGGTATCGTCAAGGTAGAGATGACAGGATAGATTTTGCGACTCTATATAATCGTAAATTTCAAGTGCAAGATCGGAGGAAAGACGGCGGCTGATAATTTCCAGCTTCATATCGGAGGTCAATATCTGCGTCCCGTTGTTACACAGTATATAGCTTTCTATTTTATCCGAACCGATCCGCTGCGCATACGAATGCACCGAACGGGGACTTCGGCCCGAAGCAAGCAATGTCAGTACACCTTTTTTCATCAAGGCCTGTAAAACCGACACCGTATAATCGGAGATGGTCAGATCATCCCGCAAAAGGGTGTCGTCCAAATCCATTGCGATAATTTCTATGTTTTTCAACTTTTCCATCTCATACTTCTACAGGGCATTTCTAAAAACTGCAGTTTTTAGAGGTTCCCTACAACAATACTTCATGTGTTTTATACACAGGCGCAAAATATAACATAAAAAAACAAAAAGCTAAAGGGCAACGGAAATCAGTAGGAACGCAAGAGATATAGATAAAATTTCTAACGATTACCTTTACTTTTTCGGGCGATTATAGTATGATGGCTCGGTTTTCATAAAGAACGGGAACTTCTATCATTATCATCATTTTTATAGAATACCCCATAATTCATAGGATACCGTTAAAGGTTATACTTTTTACCGGTTACTTTCATCTTATTCTCTAAGGATAGAGCATGACAACGCTTTCATATTCAGCGGAAAATATCACAGTTTTAAAGGGGCTGGACGCCGTCCGCAAACGCCCCGGAATGTATATCGGCTCTACCGGTCCTGACGGGCTGCATCATTTGGTATACGAAGTCGTCGACAACTGTATCGACGAAGCGATGGCGGGCTATTGCGATACCATTTTGGTCGTATTGGAAAAAAACGATACCGTCAGAGTAGAAGATAACGGACGCGGTATTCCCGTCGATATTCACCCCGAAGAGGGCGTGAGCGCGCTGGAGTTGGTTTTGACACGGCTCCATGCAGGCGGTAAATTCGACAAGGGTTCGTACAAGGTTTCCGGCGGTTTGCACGGTGTCGGTGTTTCTGTTGTGAATGCACTTTCAACCGGTATGGAAGCGATTGTTTGCAGGGACGGCTTTGAGTATGTGCAGAAATTTGCCGCCGGTGAGCCGCTCGGCCCGGTTGCCAAACGGGGAGAAACGCAAAAGCGCGGCACTACCATCCGCTGGACTGCCGACCCGACTATTTTTACCGAAACGACCACCTATAACTTTGACGTACTGGCAGTCCGGTTGCGCGAACTCGCCTTTTTGAATAATACCATCAGCATCGTATTACGCGACGAGCGGCTTTCCACCCCAAAGGAAGTTACTTTTGCCTTTGACGGTGGGCTTTCTCACTTTGTGCGCTACCTGAACGAAAGTAAACAGGTGCTACCCAAAGAACCGATCTATTTTGACGGTGAAAAAAACGATGTCATTGTTGAACTTGCAATGCAGTACAACGACGGCTATAAAGAAAACATCCTTTCTTTTGTCAACGATATTAACACGCGGGAGGGAGGTACCCACCTCGAAGGTTTTAAAACGGCGCTCACCCGCGTGATGAATGAATTCTTGAAAAAAAACGCCAAGCTTTCTAAAAAGATGGAAAAAGAAGAAAAGCTGATGGGTGAAGATGTGCGTGCCGGTTTAACGGCGGTACTATCGGTCAAAGTCCCTGAGCCTCAGTTTGAAGGACAGACGAAGACCAAGCTCGGCAACAGCGATGTACGCAGCATCGTTGACACCTTTATCAACGAAAAACTCACCCTCTTTTTTGAGCAAAACCCGACCGAAATCGATAAAATCCTCGAAAAAGCAGTCGGTGAAGCAACCGCCCGTATCGCAGCGCGCAAGGCAAAGGAAGCGACCCGCCGAAAAAGCGGCCTTGACAGCTTTGGGCTGCCGGGGAAACTTGCCGACTGTTCTTCCAAAGACCCGGAAAAATGTGAGGTCTACATTGTAGAAGGTGATTCTGCAGGCGGTTCCGCAAAGAAGGGGCGCGACAGTAAGACGCAGGCGATTTTGCCGCTCTGGGGAAAGATGCTGAACGTCGAAAAAACCCGGCTCGACAAGGTGATGAGCAATGAGAAACTCCAGCCGATTATCGCGACGCTCGGTACCGGCATCGGCGAGGATTTTAACCTTGATAAAATCCGCTACCACAAGATTATTATTATGGCTGATGCCGACGTGGACGGTTCCCATATCCGCACGCTTTTACTCACCTTCTTTTTCCGCTATATGCCGCAGATCATCGAAGACGGTTATGTGTACCTTGCGATGCCGCCGCTGTACAAAGTGAGCTGGAATAAAAAAGAATGGTACGTATACGACGACAACGAAAAAGCCGAAGTTTTGAAGCAGCTCGGCGACAATGCGGCAAAGGCTTCCGTTCAGCGCTACAAAGGTCTCGGTGAAATGGACAGTACGCAACTGTGGGAAACGACGATGGATCCCGCCCGCCGTAAGATGATGCGGGTAACCCTGCCCGATGCAGTAGAAGCTGATAGGATTTTCAGCACGCTGATGGGCGAAGAAGTAGAGCCGCGCCGCAAGTTTATCGAAGAAAATGCGGTGTACGCGAATTTGGATGTGTAAGATACAGGGGTTTGTCAGGGAGGTGTTTTGTATGGATGAAAAAAGAAATGAAGATGTAAATACCGATACCGGCGCAGCTTCTAAAATCATTGCTGCAGGGATAGGAATACTATCCGCTTCTGTTTTAGCTTATTGCGGATATAAAATTATCAATAATCAACTCACTAAAACCGAGTATGAGCCGGATCCGAATAAAGTGATAGAATAACGTATGTATAAAAAACGAGATAATTTACTATTCGGTTTTCACGGTTGTGATGAAACAATTTGCGATGCGTTAGTATTCGGAAAGCAAAGAAATTTGAATTTTAGCGAAAATCCTTATGATTGGCTCGGAAAAGGTATGTATTTCTGGGAAAACGATCCTGAACGCGCTTTCGAATGGGCTGAAAGTCTTATGCGTCGGAGGCAAAATGAAAATCAAAAAATAACAAAACCCGCGGTTTTAGGTGCTGTTATTTGCCTTGGGCGTTGTCTTGATTTTCTTGAAAGAGAAAACCTTAGAAAATTAAAAGAATATTATAATACAATTTCCGAGTATTTTAAAAAGCAAGGTGTACATTTACCTGAAAACAAAGGCGGAAAAGATCTTTTAAAAAGAGAACTGGATTGTTTTCTTATAAATTCATTTGTCGCAAAGCAAAAAGAAGAAGATGAAAGCCAATCATACGATTCTGTACGTGGTGTGTTTTTTGAAGGAAATGAATTGTATCCAACTGCAGGATTTAGAGAAAAGGATCATATTCAAATTGCCATACTTAATCCGAATTGTATAAAAGGCTTTTTTAAAGTTCGAAGCGAGGATAAAAATTTTCATTCAGTATAACAACTTTGTGTAGTGCAAATCAAAATTCTATAGACCTACCCCTAAAGAATGTCTCTGCAACAATGCCGAGGCGGGGTGTTAGGGGCGGGAGCCCCTAGGAGAGGGGGTAGCGGAAGCCGAGCGCGGCTGGAGCGAGGGGGAGACTTCCCCCACCTGATGATAATGAAGGAGCATAAAACGTGGAAGAGATAAAAACGCCGGAAGGCGGGGTGTTAATCCCCATTCCGATTGAAACTGAAGTAAAACGTGCATATATAGACTATTCGATGTCGGTTATTGTGAGCCGCGCCCTGCCTGATGTGCGGGATGGCTTAAAGCCGGTACACCGCAGAATCCTCTATTCAATGGAAGAGAAGAGTTTGCGCTATTCGGGGCCGACGCGTAAATGCGCTAAGATTGTCGGTGATGTGCTGGGAAGCTACCATCCGCACGGCGATGCCTCCGTCTATGATGCGCTTGTCCGTTTGGGGCAGGATTTTTCCCTCCGGTATCCGGTAATCCATCCGCAAGGAAACTTCGGTACCATCGGCGGCGACCCGCCTGCAGCCTACCGTTATACGGAAGCAAAGATGGCGCGGCTTGCGGAGTCGATGGTAGAGGATATCAAAAAAGACACCGTTGATTTTATTCCGAACTTTGACGATTCTACACAGGAGCCGACCGTTCTTCCCGGCAAATTTCCGTTCCTCTTGGCGAATGGTTCAAGCGGTATTGCCGTCGGTATGGCAACCAATATGCCGCCGCACAACCTACGCGAAATTGCTCATGCGGTATCCGCCTATATCGACAATCCCGACATTACCATTGATGAACTTGCCAAGTACATCAAAGGGCCGGACTTTCCGACCGGCGGCATTATCTTCGGCAAAAAAGGCATCCGGCAGGCGTTTAAAACCGGACGCGGGAAGATTTTAGTCCGCGGCAGGTTCAATATTGAAGTTGATAAAAAAGGCAAGGAAACGATTATCTTTACCGAAGTGCCTTATCAGGTAAACACCACGGCGCTCGTTGCGAAGATCGGCGAACTTGCCCGTGAAAAAGTGATAGAAGGGATTGCAGCCGTCAACGATGAAACCTCAGACCGCGCCGGCTTACGGCTGGTTATCGAGCTGAAACGGGGAGCAATCGCAAAGGTGGTGCTGAACCAGCTCTTTTCCAAGACGGCGCTGCAATCCTCCTTCGGCGTTATCAACCTTGCGTTGGTGGATGGGCGTCCGCAAACACTGACGCTCAAACAGCTGGTCGGCTACTTTGTTGCGCACCGGCAGGAGGTTGTTACCCGCCGCGTCCGCTTTGACCTGAAAAAAGCTGAGGAGCGCGCCCATATTTTACGCGCTCTTATCGTCGCCATCGACAACATCGATGAGGTGATTAAGATTATCCGCGGCTCCCGCGATACGGCAAGCGCCAAGAACGCGCTGATGGAGCGGTTCTCGTTTGACGACATACAGGCGCAGGCAATCGTTGATATGCAGCTCAAGCGCCTCACCAGCCTCGAAATTGAAGATCTCCGCAAGGAATTGCAGGAGCTTGAACTGCTGATTGAACATTTGAAAGACCTCTTGGCGCATCCTGAAAAGATTCTTGCGCTTATTAAGCAGGAAACCGATGAGCTTGCAGAAAAATTCGGCGACGACCGCCGTACCGATATTGTCAGCGATGAGGTAGAAGAGATTAACATCGAAGACCTCATCAAAAAAGAGCAGATGGTAGTGCTGGTTTCCAACCTCGGCTACATCAAGCGGGTACCGGTTACCGCCTACAAGCGGCAGAACCGCGGCGGCAAGGGCTCCAATTCGGCAGCCTTGGTTGAAGATGACTTTATCGACCAGATTTTCACTGCTTCGACGCATGACTACATTATGTTTATCACCAATGAGGGGAAGGCGTACTGGGTTAAGGTACACGAAATCCCCGAAGCGAGCCGCACGAGCCGCGGTTCGCATATCAAGTCGCTGCTCGCCGTATCTTCCGACGAGGAAATTACCACGATTGTGTCCTTAAAAGAGTTTAGTAGCGACACATACCTACTGATGGCGACGGCGGGCGGCATCGTAAAGAAGGTACAGACCGACAGCTTCCAGAATGCCAAAACCCGCGGCATTATCGCGATTAAGCTGGATGAAGGGGACAAGCTCGTGAGCGCCATCCTTACCACCGGTAAAGATGAGCTGATGCTGGTAACCCGGCATGGACAGGCGCTCCGCGTTTCCGAAACCGAAATACGCGATCAAGGACGCGCTTCGCATGGGGTAATCGGTATTCGGCTGTCCGGCGGGGATGAGCTGACCGGCGCGCTTCGGATTAACGGCGGCAAGCTCCTCGTGATGAGCGAGAACGGCTACGGCAAGCGGGTTGACTTTTCCGAGTTTTCTCCGCATGGGCGCGGTACCGGCGGGCAAAAGGTGTATACTATTACCGAAAAAACCGGCGAGGTGGTCGGGCTGCTTGCGGTTGCCGACGATGACGAAATTGTCTGCATCACCGGACAGGGAAAAACCATCCGCGTGCAGGTTTCTTCTATTAATGTGATGGGACGCGCCGCACAGGGCGTTAAAATCCTCGATATCGAAAGCCCCGACCAGCTCATCGGGTTGGATGTGGTTGCACGCGAGGATGAAGAAGGCATTGCGCCGCCCGCTTCGGAAACAGCTTTCAACGGAGAACTCGATCTTGATGGCGGGGATGTGGAGTAAGAAAACTTTAGTAATGCAATGATGAGTAATTAGGCTGCTACAGCTGCTGTTTTGCCAAAATAAAAAACGCCGGTTAATATTTAACCGGCGTTTTTTTAATTACGGTTCGTTAGGGATTAATACCAGCCTCTTACCTTCATTGCTTCATCAATTCTCTTGATGGACTTCATGTAGGTCGCTTGGCGGAAAGAAACGTTCTTTTCTTGTTTCAGCGCCCAAATCGGGTTGAAAGCATCGATCATCGCACGTTCTTCTTTCTCTTCAACTTCTTTTTCAGTCCAATAGTAGCCGTAGAGGTTCTGTACCCATTCAAAGTAAGAAACGGTAACGCCGCCCGCATTGGTCAAAATATCGGGAGTAACAAGGATACCTTTCTTGTAAAGGATATCGTCCGCTTCCAATGTGATGGGGCCGTTTGCGCCTTCGCAGATTAATTTCGCTTTAATCAGATTGGCTTCGTGCTCTTTAATTGCGTTTTCCATTGCGCAGGGGCTGATAACATCGACATTCAATGCCCAGAAGTCATCGAGAGAAATTTTCTTTGCGCCGGGGACATTGAGCAAGCTGCCGTCTTTTGTCTTTGCATCGTTCAATTCTTCAAAGGTAAAGCCGCTTTCTTTGTAGGTTGCGTAGGTACCTTCTTTCTTGTCGAATTCCGCAACTGCGACAACTTTTCCGCCCAACTTGATGATGTTCTTAACGGTGAACTTTCCGACGTTTCCGAAACCCTGAACGGCAACGGTTGCTTTCTTTAAATCCATGCCGATTGCTTTGCAAGCTTCGCGCATAACAACTGCAACGCCGAAACCGGTCGCTTCGTTTCTACCCTTAGAACCGCCGTAGGTAAGCGGCTTACCGGTAAATACGCCGATTGTCTGCTCGCCGGTGAGTTTATTGTATTCATCCTGCATCCATGCCATGATTTGGCCGTTGGTATTGACGTCCGGAGCAGGTACGTCTACTTTTTCGCCGAGGTACTTGTACAAGCCGCGTACCCAGCCGCGTGAGAGCTGCTCCAGCTCGCGCTGAGACAGTTCGGAAGGATCAACGGTGATGCCTCCCTTGCCGCCGCCGTAGGGAATACCGGTTACTTGGCACTTAATACTCATCCAGATGGAAAGAGCTTTAACTTCATCCGCATTAACATTCTGGTGGAAGCGGATACCGCCTTTGTAGGGTCCGACCGCATCGTTATGCGCAGATCTATATCCCTTAAATACCTTAATAGTGCCGTTATCCATCTTTACCGGAATGGAAATTTCGATCATCCGCTGCGGTTCCTTCAATAATTCATATACCGCGGGATCCGTACCCAAAGCATCGCATGCTTTTTTTACTTGCGCTTGCGCATTCGCCAATGGGTTTAAGGTTTCTTTGCTCATAAAACTCCTCCTCAACAAGTTTCAGCAAACAATCATATTATGGTAAAATGCAGCTGAAAACTTCAGCAGTACCCATCTTACCTCACTTATATTATCTATAAGTATAGAGCCGAAATTGCTAACAGTCAAGCAAAAGTATTGACACTGCTAAAAAATCTACGAAACGTTATTCAAATTTCGTTAAAGGAGAAAGAAAATTGATGCGAGGGCGGCACAAAGTAAAAGAACTAACCCGTATACCCATAAAGGCAACGGATCTGCATCAGTGCGCGTATTACCTTCATGTCTCGCGTACCGCATAATACTGAATTTCTTTTTTTTCGGTTTTTTTGTATTGCCTTTTTTATTCTTTTGAACATCCGGAGTAAATGCGTAGCCGCACGAGGGACATCCGTCTTTAAACTCTTTATGTGTTCCGGTAAATCCGCAAGCAGGGCACCGCACAGAGGCAAAAAAGCGACCGCAATGAGGACAAAACACAGCCTCACGGCGGACTTCCGCATTACAATTTTCACAAAAAAACTTAGGTTGTTTATTCATATAATTAGCTTGAACAAGAACACCCGCCCGAACAGCAGCTGCCACTGCATGAATGAGTAGATTTATCGTTTTTTTGTGAAGGAGTTGCTTGCACATCGGTTTTTTCAGTATGTGCAGACGCAGTTGTTTTTTGCGTATCGGTCTGATAAAACCCTTTGCCGGTAAAGTTTAATCCAAATCCTGCAGAAAATACTTGATGAGCGGATTGTCCGCATCGAGGACACACGATCACGGGATTATCAGCCATTTTATATTGAACCTCAAAAGCAGTCCCGCAAGAATCGCACATATAGTCATACGTAGGCATAAACACCTCATAATTGCAAAAATATATCAAAGAGACTTCCGTCAACGCAAATTACATCTAAGGAAATCCTCTAAAAACTGAAATTTTTAGAGGCTCCCTATAAGCTTTTAAAAATGATATGTTCCAGCATTTTAATCAGCTCTATTTCTGTAATATCGGCATTTTCTACAAAAACAGAAGCGTCCTGAACGGAAAAATCTCCGTCCATGACACGGCTAAGCAGCAATCGAACTACAAGAGCTGTGCGAGTATCTGTTGCTTCCAATACCGCGAAACAACGATATATTGAATCCGAATTTTTTTTCAGATAGAGTTCTATCGACCGTATCGGCAGTTCGATACCGTCTAAGCCTAATAGAGCGGCTGCAACGCGATTTCCTGAACGGGTATATAAACCGATTGTATCCGTGCGGCCTGCTTCTCCTAAGACTTGGAACCGAGGCGGAAATACCGGCTGGTGAGGTTCGGCTATCCGCTGCAAAAAGGCTGCCGTGTTCCGTTGAGTGCCGCCGAACAGTGCAAAGGCGTTTTTTTCCTGCAACACTACATCCGCAACCGAGGAATTATAATAGGTATGATTATTCAGCGCTACAGCACGGTGTTTTTCCCAGCCGTCTTTTTTAGAAAACAGCAGATATCCTAAGCTGACGGGATAAGAACCGCTCGAAACAACGGTTATCGACGGTGTTTCCTCGTAGTTGACGCCGATATACAGCGCCGATGTCCTATTAAGATACTGTAGAACCGTTTGCTCCGATACAAAATGAGTAAGTATAGTCAGCAATAAGGACTCGTTTCCCGATACGGGGGAGAATATATATGCATCAGCCTCCGTTCCGATGATGCCGAAAGCTCTTGCATCATGTTGAGTAGAGCGTGACATACAACTGCTGATAAAAATAATTACCGCAATACTGAAACCTATTTCCATTATTCTGGACAAACAAAGTTTTTGCACGTAATTTCTCCTGATCAAAATCCGCCTTCCGGTGCGGCTGGGCTTCGATACTATATACGGCGAATAGTATACTGTCAAACAGATATGAGGGTATATACAAAAAATCCGATATAATCGATCCGGATATTAAAACAACATTACACTTGTATGTTTACTCTTTTGCCGATATAATATCGTCCATGTTGAGCCGAATGTCAAAATTTCAACGGTATCGAATCAATCCCTTACATTGCAAGATAATCAACATACTTCGGCACGGAGCAGCGGTTCGCTCTTATAAGACGATTGCAGTTGACTCTAAAACCTTATATTGCGGTTTAGCCTCTAAATTTAAGGAAACTTTCCAAGAACTGAAGTTTTTTGACAGCCTCTTTGTACGGATTAAACGTTTTTCTCGGATAGCACCTATCTGTCTTGTTCTATTATTGCTTTTTCATAATGCTCAATCTCTTTATGGAAGCGGAAAGTCATGCGACAAAAAATTTGATATTAGCGCTGCTTCTTCTTTCAATATTCAAAAAGGACTCGAACCGAATATTTTTTATTTTGATATACTGGGACAGTATTTCTCCCGTTTTGCAAAAATTACGGGAGGAATGCAATTCACTTCTGCAAATACCGATGTCCTACTCAAAACAATGTTTACACCGCTCAATACCTTGCGCCATACAATCGGACTGGGGCCGACATATCACTTCAGCCATCTATATAATATCGGTTTCATCCATGATATCTTAGCTTCTTTTGAGTATACACTGGTAATACCTCATACCTTTATTTTTTTTACCCAAACGGGCTATATGCATCAATGGATAATCATTCCGGTGCCGCGCGGACGGACGATCGTTATCGCTCAACCGTCGATAACAATGACGTTTCATTTTACCGGTATTATCAAAAAAGAATGGTACCTCGGCGGAGGGATAAGCTCGTATGAAGTATTCCGCTATCCGGTTTTTGCCAACCCATCGCTTGGTGTTGATCTATATTATAGATCGGATGGACAACACTTCCCTAAAGGTTTTTATCTCGGCTTGGAAGGAATACTACGATATTCCGATCTATTTACTTTTTCGGGATATCCGGAAAATTTTATCATAAAATCTGTGATTGGAATGAAATTATAATGCGAAATAGATATCTTTTTTTATGCTTGCTGTTTTTCAGCTGTATAAGCTGCAACTTAGGTATTCATCAATCATTTTGGAGACCACATCCTGTAGATTCACGGTCAACAGAAGTAACGCCATTGAGCAATGCCGAATGTCCGTTTATCGGCAGTTCGATGCCCTTAAAATATGATTGTCTTATACTTACGGATATTCATTTTGGAAAAAAAACAGGTCCTGCATGGGACAAAGTTTTTTTTACTTCATTAAAAAAGTATAGAGAAAACCACAAAACAATACCGATGTTATTTTGTATCATACTCGGAGATACGTCCGATCACGGGTTTGCGGTTGAATACGAGACCGCAAAAACTTTCCAGCAGCGTATTGCCAATGAAAATCGATTACCGTCTCCGTGGGGCATCCCGATGCCGGTGTATCATGTCGTCGGTAACCATGATGTCTATAATTCCGGTTGGAAATTATGGCAGCAATCTTGCTATCCGCATAAAAGCTCTTACTATTTTGAAACAAACCGGTTAGGATGGTATTTTGTCGATACTGCAAGCGGAACATTAGGTAGACCGCAGTTTTATGATTTAAAAGCGAAATTGCAGAGTTCATCAAAACCTAAATTCATTTTTACTCATTATCCGTTATACGGCGATGGTATTGTGTATTTCAGCCTTTCCAACCCACGTGAGCGAGCCGAACTCCTTTCCCTTTTTGCACGAACAAATCTCAAGCTGTATTGTTCGGGACACTACCATTACGGAACTTCTTCCGATTACGATACCTTCAAAGAGCGCTCGCTCAAAGACTTCGGATGGGCGGGTAAGTATCATATTCTACATGTTGATGAATCGGGTGATGAACCGACTTTTAGTATAGAAACGATTTCATTACGGTAAGCTCTTAGTCAATTTCCTATCTAACCGACTCCCATAATATAATTCATGCGGGGGGCTTTAGGATTATCATCAGCGCACCCTTTATTACAGCGCCATGTATGGGGCTTTATCCCCATCCGTACGAGTAATACCTAAAATATCCGAAAAGTCTTCATGTTGTAAAGGGATAGAACAGCGTCTATCAAAAGTAAAAACCGTGTTGGTTTCTGTTTTTATTGTAGTTGTAATACTAATTTTTTCCCCAGAACATTCGCAGCTTTTGTAAGCGTTGCAAGTGTCACGGAATCATTGTATGGATTTAGAAGCCTATCCAATGCAGCGCGAGACGTAGACATTTTCTTAGCCATTTCAGTTTTATTGATATTTTGTTTCTGCATTTCTTCTAGTAAATTATATGAAATCAACCGCTTAATTGCCTCGTTCTGTACATCTGTGGCAATACCCTCTTCTTCGAGAAAAT
>NZ_CALHGC010000222.1 GCF_938029485.1 uncultured Treponema sp.
AAAAAATCTGTGCATCCAATAGTGCGTCGAGCTTTGCGTAATATTTTAAAACAGATTTCATCTGCCATTCCTTTTTGTATGCTAGGCATACAAATATAATCGGAAATAAATATTTTGTAAAGTAGGAGAAACACACAGAGAACGTAAGAAAATCTGTGACAGCAGTACAACAAGTAATTTTATGACTCACACAAGAAAACAAGAACGGAACGCGGGCATGATACCCGCTTTAGACTTCTCTTTTACAAGTTTTTTGCGTAAGCAAAGAATCTCCAAGACAAAAAGCATACACCATCTTGCGCTGCTATCTTTTCCCCTACATTCTCCACCGCTCCGCTTCATATTGAATATCCCACAGCCGCCGGTATAGTCCCCCTTGTGCAATCAGCTCTGCGTGAGAGCCGCGCTGACTGATTGTTCCGTTTTCCAGCACAAGAATCTGATCCGCGTTCTGTATAGTAGAAAGCTTATGCGCAATCATAATCACCGTTTTATTTTTCAACAGTTCCTGTAAAGCCGTTTGAATTAGCTGCTCATTTTCCGCATCGACATTTGCCGTTACCTCATCCAAGAGGATAATCGGTGCATTCTTGAGAAGCGCCCGTGCAATGGAAATACGCTGCTTTTCTCCGCCGGAAAGCCGTGCTCCCGCCTCACCGATAACCGTGTTGTAGCTATCTTCCATCGCTTCAATAAATTCCGCACATCCTGCACGCTGCGCTGCTTCACAGACTTCTTCAATCGTTGCATCAGGCCGTCCGATGCGGATATTGTTCAGCACGGTATCATTAAACAAAAATACATCCTGAAATACAAAACTGATATTCTTTAACAAGTGTTCGTACGAGAGCGTCTTTAGCGCCTTGCCGCCGATGCTGATCTCCCCGTGTCCGGGCAGGATATCCCAAAAGCGGGCAATCAAATTCGTAATCGTTGTTTTGCCGCTCCCCGAAAGTCCGACAAGAGCCGTCGTCGTTCCCTCCGGTACGCAAAAACTAACGTCCCGCAATACCGGCGTTTTATTGTATGCAAAATTCACATGCTCAAAACAAATATCGTACCGCTCAAGTTTTTCCGTGCCGGAAATATCTTCTAATTTAGGAATCGTCTTAATCTGATTCATCCGGTCGATGGACTGCTGCGTCATCTTTGCAAAGATACTGAATATACCCATCGCTTCGGCGCCGGTAAAAAGACTGAACGAGGCAAGCATCAATAAAAAGGCTTGCGGAAATATGAAGTCCTTGTTCAATAGAAACAGTCCGGAAAGAAATACAATCCCCGTCGTAATGAGCCGAAAACATAATTGATACATGCCCATCGGTGGGATATGAACAAATTCTCCTCGTACGGAAAATGCGCGCAATCTTTCATAAGCGTCTTGTGTTTTAGAAAATTGTTTTTCCGTCATATTGTAGGATTTCAATACGGGAAGTCCCTTGATAAATTCAATCGTATCTTCCGTTACCTGCCCGATCAATTTTTGCCGGTTTAACTTGAGCGCATCCTGCCGTGTTGCAAGATATCGGTAGGCAAACCATGTTGGGATGAGCAAGACAAGCACGAGCAAAAAAATACGGTAATCAAATGAAAGACAGATCATAAGCGCGATGACAAATACCGGAATGCCGACTGCAACTTTTTCAATGACACCTATGCCTTCTATTTCTAAAAACGCTGCGTCCGAGGTAATCGTCGAAACCACATCGCCCAAATTCTTCTCGTTAAAGAAACCGAGCGGTACCTTCCGCAATTCCTTCCCCAACGTTTTGCGCTCTTCCGCCATACACTTATACCCCGCGCCCGACCGCAGACACGAAACAAGGTAGCGCAGCACGATGCGGGCAAGAATACTCGCCAGCATAATCAGCGAATACCGGATCATTACCGGCATTGTCAAAGCTTCTGCAACATCAGGATTAAATTCCGGCATCCGCGCAGTAATATGAAACGCTGCCAGCAAAGGAACCACAATCAGCCAGCCGTCAAAAAAACTCAACACAAGCGAAGCATACAGCTCTCTTTTTTGCCCGCCCATCAACTTAATAAAATCCCGCACCGTTTTTAACATACCGATTCTCCCATTTCTGCAATTCTATATCATTTTTCCGTCCACTGTCCGTACAACAAACGAAACATTGTCTTCCTGCGATATATTTTGACTGCAAGCATAAGCGGGGGAAGTAACTTAGGGTAGTAGTAAGATATGCTTATTTGTGATATAAGGTTAATAGCTGTCTACATTTATGTGATAATCGTACTGTCATGTTATTTTATAAAAGGAAGGTTTATTTTCAGCCGCTAAAATGGCGCAGCTGAAAAACACGTCAAGTTTGCTTTGTGCAAACTTGCATATGTGCGCATTCCGCACACGAATGCAACAGTCTTTGAGAATTGGTATTATTTCAACTGTTGCATTTTGAGGAAGGCTTATTTTAGACAATGCAGTTGGCATTGTCTAAAAACGCTGCGAGTTTGCTTTGTGCAAACTCGCGGATTATATGTGCGCGTTCCGCGCACGAATGCAACAGTCTCCAAAATTGATATTTTGTTCGGCTGTTGCATTTTAAGGAAAAACAATTATGCAAACAGAGACACATTCCATTCATGATATTTTAGCAAAAAATGCAACCTCATTTTTTATTCCTCCATTTCAAAGAGCTTATGCATGGGGCAAAACAGAAATAGAAAGGTATTTTAGCGATATTATCAGGATTATTAATTCCGAGCTTGATACGTCACAATCCGATAAACTTGAACACTTTTTTGGAACACTCGTTATAAAAGAAGAAAAAGCAGGATTTGTGAATAAGTCTATTGTTGTCGATGGGCAACAACGATTAACCACGACACTGCTCTTTTTGATTGCTTTACGAGATAATGAACCCAACAAAGAAAATAGAGACTTTATCACCGATACTTATTTAACTAATAACGCATCATCTTTTCAAGATAAAATCAAATTAAAGCAAGTTTCAAAAGATTGGGACGCCTATCGTGCATTGATAAATGGAACAAGTGTAAAACCCGGTATAATAAAAAATGCGTATGATATATTCACTAAACTAATAGCAAATATAAAAATATCACGTCCTGAAATTACATTGGAGAAATATATTGTAGCCATCCAACGACTTAATGTTGCCGTTATTTTCTTAGATGAAAGACCATTTAAAGGTGAAGACCCGCAAATTATTTTTGAAACACTCAATTCTTTAGGAAAACCGCTCACTCTATCCGATTTAATCAGAAATTATGTCTTGCTCAATATGGATTGTACTCATCAAACGATCATGTATGAAACAATTTGGTACCCAAAAATTGAATTACAATTAACCGGTAGTACGTCTGACTTTTTTCGAGATTTTTTACAGTATAAAAAATCTACTTCTATAAAAGTGGTAAGTGATAATAATACAAAAGAAATTTATGCAAACTTCAAAAACTTTGTCGAAGAATCGTATTCTAATCATAAAGCTTTTATTGACGACATCGTAAAGTATGTAAAACTTTATACTTGGATTATACAAGCAGAAATCACTGATACTATTTCACCAGATAAAATAAAAGACAGTCAAATAAAGGAACTGTTAAGGAATATTTTTCATGATATAAAAACTGAAGCATTCAAACCGTTTATCCTTGGGCTACTTTATCACCATCAAAATCAAACAAGTACTGTCATATTTAGTGATGATAATTTTATAGCGATATTGCAAATCATTAGAACGTATCTAATACGGAGACGAATAGCACGGCTAACACAAGGAGAAAATAAAAATATCGTACTTCTCTGCAATCGAATACATGATCTCGTGCAAAAGAAAATTGAAATGATCGATTTATTATCAAGTATGTTTTATAAAATGAGACTTCCGAATGATGATGAAATGCGGCAAGTCTTGATGATTTCAAAATTTTATGAAGATTTTAAAACGTATGGAAAATTTATTCTGGGGAAAATAGAAGAACACAATGCAAAAGTACCGGTTGATTTTAGAAATACTAAAATCACGGTAGAACACATTATGCCGCAGACGCTCAATGATGAGTGGAAAACAATGCTTGGAAATAATTATGAAGAAATACATAAAAAATATTTGCATAATATTGGAAATCTCATTCTAACAGAGTTTAATAGTGAAATAGGGAATAGCCCTTTCAAAGATAAGAAAACCAAACTGCACACCTCTTCTTTATATTATAGACTGGAAATACTTAACAATGATGTTTGGAATGAGGAGAGTATAAAACAACACCAATCAAATATGATTAACTGGTTCTTGGAGACATTCCCATTACCTAAACAATATCAAGCAGCTTCTAACTATGATAGAAAAAAACCTGATGTCACAACCTTTTCTCCTATAGATGACGATGCCGGTGATTGGGCAGAGGGAAATAAACCGGCAAAAATGATAATCAACGGCAGCGTTTTTAATGTCTCGACTTGGCAAGATGTATTTATAAAGTTTATCACATTTATGAAAGAAGATAGCAGATATGATTTCCAATTTATCCTTGATAATCAAACTGACTTATTCAATCGCGAAGGTGTAATTCTACACTGGAGTTTATTAAAAACGATTATAGACAAGAATATAGACCTAACCACCCGATATAAATCATTTGACGGGCTATTCCCGGATAAAATCTCAAATCTTAAAGGAGATATGCTGTTTATTCATACCAATATATCCGCAGCAACATGTATGACTCGTATCGCAAGCATTATGACCAAGTTTGATATGCCGAGAGAATTTGTGATTATTACTTTAAAGTAATATAGGTTTGCTATGGATTTTGACGACCTCGAATATTTCTTGTTTTGATACCGCTTCAGCAATATATAGGTAGGAATTCTAATACCTTATCAAATAAATGAACAACATCTATTCAAGTCGTATTAAATATTATTTCATTGCTTCTATAACTAATTCATTTAGTATATTATTTGTGCCCCAAGCAATTTTACAAGCATGTCTTTCTTTTGATGATAAATAACCCGTACAGTATAAAATTGCAGAACGAACATATATTGAAGGTTCATTATTATATTCATCGCGTATCAGCTTTCTATCATGTCCCTTCCCATGTTTCGAAAGGATAATTACACAAATAGCTCTAATTGCTTCATGCGTTTGCTTGTTTAAGAAATATTTAGCACAAAGTCTTAATACTCTTGGTGATAAATTACTACGATACAATAAGGCAGAAAACAACCACATTTGCTGATATTGAAAAATAAAGTGATTTTCAATTAAAATTTCTTCAATTTTTGATGTAATAATAGGGTTATCTTTATCAATTGTTGCAAGATAGGCAGAATAAAATTTCGTTAAATGTGGATAAGTATGTAAATCTTCTTTTATAGTTGCAAATGGCATCATTGAATGAGATTTTGTAAGAAGCGGCAAGCAAAATTTTATGATTGTATCTTTTTGATAACAAGCTGCGTTTTTTTGTGCATACAATTCTTCGAGTACGTCAAGTCTAAAACCATCTATTTCATTTACATTTACTTCTTTGCCTTCATCTTCATCCCAGTCGCATTGGAAGCCATATGCATTATCAAAAAAATTCTCGCGATCATCGTCTGTCATTGAATCTAACATTTGAGTAACCTCATTAAATAACTCGTCAAACTCCATTTGTTGAGAACAAATTTTTTTACTTGTATTAAACCAAGTCTTACTTTCGTTCAAATATAGACTTTGTTGCCTTAGTGTATTACATATTTCAACTAATATCTTACGTAGTTCATAGTCAGAATTTGAAAAAATATAAATATCATCTACAAATCTAATAAAATCAAATTGTTTAAGTTCCAGAAAGTAATCAATTTGTGTTAAATAATAATTACCATATAGATCAGACGGATACATGCCCTGTAGTAATCCATAGGATTTATCTTCCCGCCATGCAAGCAGTGCTTTTTCTAATAAACTAATCATTGGTTTTTGAATATTTATTGCATCTAATTGACTAATCACAAAATGTTGATAAATAGTTTCAAAAAAAGATGTAACATCAGTTTTTATACAATATTTATATTTTTCTGACTTATCGATCATTGCTTCTTCAAATTGATGAAAACACTTTCCAAGAGGTTCAAACATATTTTCATCATTTGTAAGTATATTTGAAAAAACATGCTTTCTATCAATATTATTTTCGATTTCACCTGCCATATTATCAGCCAACACCTGATAGAGCAGCCTATCTTTTGGATATAAAATTGCACCAGGTCTTGTTAGTCCTGATGATTTTGGAATATCCATTGTTAACGGTAATGAAAAATTAAATTTACCTGATCCTAATTCTTCGTTTAACTTGTGGGCTAAGAATTTACTAGCATTTTTATATATATATCTGAAATGAGGAGCGAAAATAAAGTCTGTATTTATATCCGTAAGTATTCTTTTTACAGCTTGATCATAATTTAAAGATTTCGTTACTTTATCATCCAATCCCACCATTTTCTTCTCCTTACTACTACGTATAAATCGTCTATATTACCATACAACCACTTATCCAATATCATTTTTTTTCTTTTCTGCACAAGCACCCGTCACCACTTTTGCAGCAGCAATTTCAGTTTCGTAAGTTTCTATCGCCTTGCGAGCCTCCCGTTGGTCGCCAATCAGTGCAACTTGCCTTGATTGGCTTTTAATTCTGCCAATCGAGGCTCTGTAATTACGGCTAAATCCTGCTTTTATCTTCTTATCTATCATACACAAATCCCGATTTTTTCTATCTATGCTGTGCAAAATAGGCATCGATTTCGGGGCGCAATTCAATTCCGACTTTCTCAAAAATATTCAACAATACATCGTATGATCCGGTGCCGCCTAAAAAGTCCCAAAATTCTGCCGCAACTTTTAGCTCATATTCCAAATCAATCATCCCGCGCATTGTCCAGCGTCCGTATTCTTTCGGTTCATACGGATTATACGGAATTGCAAGAAGTGTATGGATATGGGCTTTCGGATGTTCGGCAAGTGTTACCGCAACCCATTCTAAAAGCGTGCGTTTAAACTCTATAAACCCACCTTTATTTGGTTTAGCTGTTTTTATATCGATAAGGAAAATCTCATCATTCTTTGAAACAAGTTTTATATCAACTTTTGTCGGTTTTACTTCTTTCATTTCTCCTTTTTGGCATACCGCCCGTATCCGTTCAATTTCTTGAAGTTTGTTCGGTAGTTGCCGTCCTGTTTCAAGATCGTCCATAATAGTCTGAATGATATTTTGCGCTTCACTTGAAATAGTTTTTCCGGCTGTTTGTTGCTTTTCAGCGCTTTTAAATGCTGTTTTTGCAAGAGCAGCCGCTACCGGTTCAAAAATAGTTGTACCGAAATTTGTATTTAGGGAATGAATAAACGAAAACAATGCCATTCTGTCTTTTCCTAATAAGCGGGTATGAAAAGGCATAACGGCAGGTTCGGGATTATAATGCGTAAATTTATTCCGCAAGCTCTGTTTTAAAATCTCTTCAATTTCAGTCATTTGTGTATTTGTAAGACTCATCTTTTCATCTCCTTTCCTTCAAATGAAAAATTGTTTCGGAATAAGCACCTTTATCTTTTTCGGTCCTATTTAAAACTGGACGATGATATTGATTAACAATACGCATACCGGCTTTCTCTGCAATAAGCGGATACATATTGAATTTATCATTTGCAACCAAAAACACATTATAGTCTGTCGCTAAATAGGTTTTTGCATTATTAAGAACAGCGCTAATGCCTTCTATATAACTTTCGCGAGCTTCTTTTCCTTTACCTTTAAATAAAGGGCCTATCTCCAAATCATCATGACGGGTAAAGCCGAATATGTCATACGCATACGCATGTTGTTCATGGTAGTCTATTAATCCGACATACGGCGGAGAAGAAAAAATACCTGCAATTTTATGATTCCGGATTAATTCATATAACTCAGGTCTGTTTTGTTCTATTTTTTCATCGAGATTGATTGTGCGGGAATCTCCGGTTACGCAATATTGAAAAGTTTGCGTTCTGAGCATTTTAAATTCGGCTAAGCGTTTGACGGTATCATTTGTATAAGTATTCCACCATCTCAATATCGAAAAAAGCGGCTTGCAAATCTTTCCATGCTTTGTACAATAATACGGAGCGGTTATCGGCTCATAGATTGTCGCAAGATCTGAATGGGTTGTCGCTCGGCAACTGCGCATTGTTCTACTTAAAATTATTTTCGCGATATTCCTTTCAGTTTCATTCGGTATTTTTTCAATAAGCTGAAAGACCAAATCAATTTCGTTTCGAATATTCTGCACGTACCATTTATCTAAGAATGTATCCGTTTCTTTTTGCTTTAGTTGAATATTAAATGTATAGACAAGTTTTTCATAAAGAGGAAAAAATTCTTTTTCTTTTTCAGCTCCATAGGTCTTTTCATCGATATTCTTTTGCCGTACATCGATTTTAAACTGCGGCGACGGAAAATACTTATTGTTAAAAGTTAAAAGCTCAGCGCTTAGCGCATCTTCAAATTCCGGTATGGAGGATGCAGTGGTAAAATCACGAAGTCTATTTGTTATAAACAAAAGTTCATTTTCAAGCATTTGTAAATCGCAATTTTGTATTTTTGCATTTGCAATGATTGTATTAAACTCCGAAATATCCACGCCGATTGCATGAATACCCAGTTCATTTGCTTGTACAAGTGTTGTTCCGCTGCCGCAAAATGGATCAAGTACAACATCTCCCTTATGAAAAAAGACATTTTGTTTAAAGCTGTCGGTATGCTCATCTAAAAAATATTCGACAAGCTGCGGAATAAATTTCCCTTTATAAGGATGCAACCTATGAACATGTTTTGTCGTTTCAGCTTCTTTATATTGTTCGAAAGACAAAGTCCAATTCAATTTTTCACCGAGCTTCTCTTCCCAATCCGTCTGCCGTTTACCGGAACGCGACTGATAATAGTGAAGCAATTCCGTTTTTGAAACTGCAGGGGCACCGTTATGAAAAAATTTATTTATTCGTCCGTATTGAATAAGATACGTAATATTTGAGTTTGTTACATGCTTTCCCAGTAATACCGTAGCCCAATGACCTGCTTCGGGGATAGAGATAAAATCGTCCTGCTGTACTGTAGCGAAAAGCTCATTTTGCATAGGATCTCCCAATTTTGCCGTTAAAGCAACGGTAAAATTGAGAACTATCTTACCATATTCCGCTGTTTTTTTCTACCTTTCGCTAGACCCTTAACACTATAACATCCCTTTTACCGCACTTTACTCCCCCATTCCTCTCTCCAGCTTCCAGTTCCGGCTCTGTACCTGCGTACTCCACAGCTTTGCATACAGCGGTGATTGCTTCAACAGTTCGCCGTGTGTTCCCGTTGCAGCAACCGTTCCATTATGCATCACGATAATTTGATCGCAGCCGGTAACCGTTGATAACCGGTGTGCAATTACAATGAGCGTTTTGTCTTTGCACAATTCTTCGAGCGACTTTTGAATTTTGTGCTGATTTTCCATATCAGCATAAGCGGTTGCTTCGTCAAGAATCAGTATCGGTGCGTTTCGCAATAGAGCACGTGCAATAATAATCCGCTGCCGCTGTCCTCCCGACAATTTTGCACCATCATCTCCCGCACTTGTGTTGTAGCCATTTTCAAACGCAATGATAAACTCGTGGCAATATGCTTTTTTTGCCGCTTCAATCACTTCCTCATCGGATGCATCGGGCTTTCCAAGCCGTATGTTTTCCATAATCGTCATGTTGAATAAAAAGGTGTCCTGCGTTACATAGTTGACCCGCTGCATCAGCTGATCCAAAGATAAATCTCGATAAGCAACACCGCCTATTGTTATACTTCCTTCTTGTACATCCCAAAAGCGTGCAATAAGATTCGCGACGGTCGTTTTACCGGAACCTGAATGCCCGACAATCGCCGTCTTTGTTTTTTCAGGGAACACAAGTGAAATATCATGCAGCACCTGGACATCTTCATACGCAAAAGAAACATGATGCAGTGCAATTTCGTTATTCGGTATTTCACCGGCGGCTGTATCGGGTTCTTGTAATTCAGGAGCAGAGAGAACTTCGTTGATGAGGCGTTCACCGTTTTTAATGTAATAAAAGTTATCCATAAATTCCGTGAACTTCAAAAGCGAAGTCCCGATTCCGACAGACACCAACACGGAAAACAAATACAAGTGCGCACTCAAACTGCCGGCGCAATATAAAAAGCCGCCGACACTCAGTACGCTTGCCAAAAGCGAGGAGAGCAAAACAATCGAAGGGGACGCTGCAACATACATTCGATTATAAAGCCGGAGTGTCGCCGTTTTGTATTTGTCGATGGAAGTTTCATAGTGGGAAAGCGCCGCATCCTCTCTCCCGAAAATTTTGATTTCCTTATTTCCGCGGATATATTCGATAACTCTACCGTTCATATTTTCAAGCATGGTATAATAGGTGTCAGCAAATTCATTCATAATGCCGATATACATCGGAAGATAAAACAACAACGTTAGCGCTGCCGGTACCAACACCGAAAGTCCCATCCGCCAATCAAAGCTGAAAAGTAATGCGATAATGCTGACAGGCAGCAGCACGTTTGAAGTCGTTTCGGGGATTGCATGCGCAAGCGGATATTCAAGCCGCTCGATGCTGTCGATCAGCAAACTGTGAAAGTAGCCGCTCCCCTTTGTCTGCGTGTAGCCGAGCGGCATACGCATCATCTTTTCCGTGACGGCAAGCCGTATTTTTTTCAAAATGGAAAACGCCGTCTTATGCGAGAGCGCAGTCGAAAGACAGTGCATCAGAATTTGAAGCGAGAGCGCAAGCAAAATCAGCAGCGCATATTGCAGCACTGTCCGCTCACTGCAGCCTTGCACAATATCAAGCAGCAGCCGGTACACCAGATAATACGGTGCAAGGCCGAAAAAAACCGACCCGATTGCCAACGCCATGGAAACGCCATAAATCGGAATATGTTCTTTTGTAAAATCTTTAAATTGCATTGAGGCAATCCCCTAGTCCATATCCTTAAAATGGCGTTTTAAGATGAGCTTGCCGATATACACGCCTGCAATACCGAAGACAACAGCGGATATAAGTCCTATTACAGCAAAGGCGCCGGTAAAGTATTGTACATATTCATGTATCTCGTCCAAGCTCATACCCATTTCCTGCCACTTCGCCAATTCCCGCTCTAAAAAGAAAATGAAAGGAAACACTCCCCCGCCAAAATATGCTGCCTGTGTAAGTCCGTGACCTGCAGCGATTGAAAGTGTTTTGAACCCTGTTTTTGTGATAATCACATCGCTTATCAAGCCTGCAATCACAACAAAAATCAGACAGTTAATACTTCCCATTCCCGTCAGCGTAAAGAGCGCGACACCCAGTCCTGCCAACAGCGTTAATGCTCCGAACCGCCGGACAGTCTTTACAACGAACAGGATGATAGGCCCCATAAGAATGCCCGTCATGCTGGGTGCGAACACGTGCATAATAGGAATAGTAACGGACGTCAGCATTCCGACGCCGTAAATAACAGCTGCATAAATCGCCGCCATTAAACCGATTAAAACAAAGTGGCTGATTTTCCAGCGATTGTTTTCTGCGTTCATACCTTTATAACCTCTCTTTAAAAATATGTTCGAGCTTCATCGTGCCGTTCAATTGGAAATCTTCCTTTATCCGTCCGTCTTCCAAAAGAACCACTCTGTTGCAAGTGTTCAAAATGAACTCATAATCATGTGTGATAATTATGGAGGCGTTTGAAGTCCCCGTTATCGAATCGATGAGTGTGCAGACATTTTTCATACTGCCGTAATCCAAACCGCTTGTCGGTTCGTCAAAAATAGTGAGCCGTTTATTTTGCAAAAATGATACGGCAACCACCAGCCGCTGTTTTTGTCCCATCGACAATGTAGTCGGGTGCTGTGCTTGCAGTGCCGAAAGGCCGAGTGCTGTAAGCACACTTTGTATCCGGTTTTCCCGATCGGGCATCGATTCGTTGCCGAGCAGTAAATCGTCATACACGCTGCACCCGAAAAGCTGAAAGTCAACATTTTGCATCACGTACGCAACCGTCCTGCTGCGCGCCTTTACCGGGAATACGTCTCCGTCAAAGAATAGCGTGCCGCGCTGCTCCTTTTGTAATCCGCATAAGATTTTTCCCAGCGTTGTTTTTCCGCAGCCGTTTTTACCGATTAAAGCGATTTTATCTCCGGGGTAGATTAAAAGATCAATTCCTTTCAAAATCTCCGCACTTTTATGATATGCAAAATAAATATCGCAAAGCGTCACCAACGGTTCGCCTTTCGTTTGAGGCTGAGGAGTAGGCACGGTCGTGAGCGTATTGTCGAACAGATGCAAAGCGCGAAGCTGCTGCTTGTGGAATACGTCATTACTTACGATGTGCAATTCATCTTTTTTATATTCCCGTACGATGCTGCCGTTTTCCATTATGATGAGCCGGTCGCAAAGTTCCGCAAGATAGTGGAGCCGGTGCTCGATAATGAGTATTGTGTAGCCGTTTGATTTTAACTGTGCGAGTATTTGTGTAAGTAGCTCAACGGATCGATAATCGAGATTGGAAGACGGCTCATCCATCAGCACTATTTTAGTATCCAACATTAAAACCGAAGCGATGGCAACTTTTTGTTTTTCGCCTCCGGACAGTTCGGAAAGTTTTTTGTTTAAAAGCGGCTCCAGCGATAACAATTCCGTAACGTATTTCAGCCGCCGCTCTATTTCTTCTTTTTGTATGCCATAATTCTCGCACGGATACACAAGGTCGGAAAGTACATCGGTTGTAAAAAACTGACTTTCAGGATTTTGAAAAACGGAGGCCGCACTTTTTGAGAGAGCGCACATACTCATAGCCGCAACAGCGTTGCCGTTTAATGTAAGACAGCCCTTTATTTCTCCTTCATAAAAACGCGGACACAGTCCGTTTATACAGCGGAATAATGTTGACTTCCCGCAACCGCTTTTTCCGGTGATAACCGCCAGCTCTCCTTTTTTGACGGACAAGGATATGTGTTGAATCACCTGTGCCGCCGCGCCGTTATATTGATAGCTTACATCGTTCAGTTTAATCATACGAAGCGCTCTTTTTCAAAATAGTTTCATATTCGTACTTGCCGTCAACAACGTGATTGCAGTAAATAAAAACACAACGTCAGCGGCTCGAAGCCTAACATCAAAGTACGATGTTTTATGTCCGGTATTTTCAATTCCCTTAACCAATGCTGCGCAGGAAAGTTCTTCCGCGGTCTTGAGACTTTTAAACAGCATCGGCACAAGTACAAATTCCATTGTTCTTATCGGATGGATGAGGACAGCTCGTTTTGACGTATACAAACCTTTCAGCTTCATCGCATCGATGATAATGAAAAGATCGTCTTTGATTGACGGGAAATACCGGAACATAACCGCTATGCTGAGGATAATACCCTTCGGAAGATGCATACGTTCAAGCGCTGTGGTGATCTCCGAAATATTTTTTT
>NZ_CALHGC010000223.1 GCF_938029485.1 uncultured Treponema sp.
TATCTCCATGTTAAGGCATACATCCAAAAGCAGGGATCCAACAAGGTTCAAGAAGTTGCTTTTATGCCGATGAATGCAAGCGACGGCCCTCACTACGGTGCAAACATGAAGTTTGAAGAAGGCCTCGGCAAGTACAACGTTAAGTTCGAAATCAAGGCTCCGGGCAACGATTATCTGCTTCACGTAGATAAAGAAACCGGTGTTACCGGCCGTTTCTGGACGGAACCGATCATTGTCGAATGGAACGATTTTGAATGGAAAGGGCCTCAGTGGTAAACACCATGCGGTTTTAGGGCGATGCCGGTTTATGTAAGTAACTAATCGGTACGTCTCACAATATCTCTGTTCGGAAACTTCCGTTTCGGAACAGGGTGTCTTGGAAACTGCTTTTCCACAAGTAAGCGGTAACTGTTATTCTTTCTTTATAAGATACTTCTATAGGGAGATATGTTGTGAGGAAGGATGGCGGTTACCGCCGGTTTTTTCTTGGAGGTGTATCATCTTAAAATTTTATATGAGAGTTTTTGAAGCCGGCATCGCATTTGCATTAGTGCTTGCCGTTGTCTTTGCTTCTTTTAAAACTCAAGAATCCGAGAGAACGGAAGAATCCGAAAAAAAAAACGGCTTGTCGTTTTAATAAGTATGCTGCTGGGCTTTGCCGGCAGTATTGTTTCAGCAATTCTTAGATCAATTCCAAACTATATCAACAGAACGCGTTTTGCCTTTTGGTGCATGGTTCCTGTTACTATCGCGCTCGTCTTTCTGCTTATCCTAATATTTATTTCAAAAAAACATAAACAAAAAAGAGCACGCCTCTATGAAAATCTTTTTAGTGCGGCGGTTTTCTTATATGCGGCTTCGATGCTGTTTTACTATCTTCCCGTTATCATCATGTTGGGAACCACATTGGTCAATTACGGCGAAAGCGCAGTAAGCACGATTGTCTTGTTTAGGCTGATAGGTTATGTGTTCGGTCTCGTGTGTATGCTGTGCGCAGGCTTGGCTATTTATAAAACTCTGATTAAATTATCCGACATAGAGCTTAAAGTTTCGGTTGCCGGTGCGCTTTGTATTTTCGGCGTTACGCAGGTTGTCGTTATTTTACAGCGCCTCTATTCTTTAGGTATTATCCCCCGCAATGACTTAATCTTTGCTTTCATTGCAACGGTGGTAAACCACGCCAATTTCTTTACTTTCGCCATTATCTTGTTCATCATGATTCCGCCGATTGTTCTCTGGCAAAAGAACCGGACAATTACGGAGGTGTATCACAACAATGCCGAGCTGCGGAAGCTGAAAGCGCAAAAACGCAATGCCCGGCGCTGGGCAAAATTTTCACTGGTGCTGCTCCTCGGTTCGGTGTTGTCCCTTTCCGTGCTGCGCCACTATGTTGACCGTGAAGTTCCGCTTTCGCCGCCGGAGAATTATACGATTGCCGACGGTATGGCGATGATTCCCATTGCGGAGCTGCAAGACGATAAGCTGCACCGGTATGCGTACACTTCGGAGCAGGGAATTGAAGTCCGGTTTATTGCAATTAAAAAGAGCGAAGGTTCTTACGGCGTAGGGCTTGATGCGTGCGATATCTGCGGTCCTACCGGATATTTTGAACGGAACGGAGAGGTTATCTGTAAACTCTGCGATGTTGTTATGAATAAGGGAACCATCGGATTCCCCGGCGGATGCAACCCCGTGCCGATTGCATACATCATCCATGACGAAAAGATCAAAATAAAGATAGCCGATCTCGAAGCGGAAGCGCACCGCTTTAAATAGGGAGGTTCGATAGCAATGTTTTGGAGAATGATAGCCGGTTCCCTCTTCCGTCAAAAAGGGAAGATGGCGATGATTGCATTTACCATTGCGCTGGGTGCGAGTCTTTCAAGCGCAATGCTCAATACGATGCTCGGAGTAGGGGATAAGGTAAATCAGGAGCTGAAAACCTACGGAGCGAATATCAATGTCGTGCATAAGGAAGCTTCGCTCTTGGATGATATTTACGGAGTAGAGTCGGGGAGTACCAAAAAGTATTTACACGAAGACGAGCTGTATAAAATTAAAACCATATTTTGGGCATACAACATTGTTGACTATGCTCCGTTTTTAAACGTGTCCGTCGAATATAAGGGACAAAACAAACCTGTCCGCCTAACGGGTACGTGGTTCGATTATAAAATAGATTTGCATACCGGACAGGAAGTTATCACCGGTATTAGACGTATGCGGACGTGGTGGGAAGTAACCGGCACATGGGCTTCCGATAGCGATGATGCCAGCTGTATGATCGGCAGCCTTTTTGCGGGGCGTAATGCCATTCATGTCGGTGATGTAATCGAAGTAACAGGCCCTGCCGGAACGGCATCGTTGACTGTTTCCGGTATATTCAATTCGGGCAGCAACGAGGATGAGTACATCTTTACGACTATTCACACGGCGCAGCGCCTGTTAGGAAAAACCGATGTATGTGAAAGTATCGAAGTAAGCGCGCTTACGACGCCCGATAACGACCTTGCACGAAAGGCCGCACGGAACCCGTTAAGCTTAACCATCAAAGAGATGGAGGTATGGTACTGCACCGCGTATGTCAGCAGTATCTGCTATCAGATTCAGGAAGTGATTACCGATGCCGTTGCAAAACCCGTACGGCAGGTCGCCGAATCCGAAGGTGCGATTTTAAATAAGACCACGCTGTTGATGCTCTTAATAACGGTTTTGAGTTTGCTCGCTTCCGCATTGGGAATTTCCAACCTTGTAACGGCAAGCGTGATGGATAGACGCGCGGAAATAGGCTTAAAGAAAGCCATCGGTGCAAGCAACGCGGCGGTTACCGTATCGGTACTGACGGAGATTATGATTATCGGCTTAATCGGCGGAACAATCGGCTACTTTGCCGGATTGGGACTTACGCAGATTATCGGAAAGAGCGTATTCGGTTCGGCTATTCCTCCCGCGCCGATGGTGATTCCGATTGTCGTGCTTATCATCTTCCTTATTACCCTGCTCGGTAGTCTGCCTTCGGTACGGTATTTACTCAAACTCAATCCTACGGAGGTGCTGCATGGAAAATAAGATGTACGCCGAAAGCGGAAAGAGCGGATACGGGAGTGAAGCGCTATGACAAGAAATAGAATGTATTTAAAGATGATTACAAGTTCGCTGATACGCCGCCGTTCGCGGATGCTTGTCGCGTTGTTGGCAATCGCAATCGGTTCTACGGTGCTGTCGGGCTTACTGACTATTTACTATGATATTCCGCGCCAGATGGGGACGGTGTTCCGCTCATACGGCGCAAATTTGATATTCCTTCCGGCGGAAAGTGAAGCTAAGATTGTGCAGGAGCAAATCGGCGCTATTAAGCAGGTAATCGATTCTGAAAAGCTGGTCGGTTTTGCGCCGTATATCTATCAGTCGGCAAAGGTGAACGAACAGCCATATATGATCGCCGCTACCGATTTGGAAAGTGCGAAAAGCAATAGTCCGTATTGGCTTATCCGCGGAGATTGGCCGCACAATAAAAAAGAAGTGCTGATCGGGCACGAAATAAGCCGTAATATCGAATTGTCGGTCGGCGATACCTTTATCGTCAATACGCCGAAACCGAACGGCGATGTAACCGTCAACGAATGTACGGTGTCGGGCATTGTTACCACCGGCGGTGTGGAAGAAGAATTCATCTTTATGAGCCTTGAGGACATCAAAGGTATTATCGGGTATGACGATCGGTTCGATGTTATCGAATGCAGCATCGACGGCAATCAGGAATACCTTAAATCGATAGCCGATACCGTGTCGAAGCAGGTTAACGGTATTACGCCGCGGCTTGTAAAGCGCGTAACGGAATCTCAAGATGTGGTTTTGAGCAAGCTGCAGGCGCTCGTCTGGATTGTTACCATCATCGTGTTGTTCTTAACGATGATCTGCGTAACGACGACGATGATGGCGGTTGTTGCGGAGCGCAGAAAAGAAATCGGGCTTAAAAAAGCGCTCGGCGCTTCGAACAGCAGCGTTGTGAAAGACTTTATGGGCGAAGCGGTGATGCTCGGCTTAATCGGCGGTATCTTCGGCGTGGTATTAGGCTATGTGTTTGCCGATAACGTGAGCATCAGCGTATTCGCCCGCGAGGTTTCGTTTCCGGTGCAGCTCGCGCCGTTTACGGTTATCGCCTCGATTATCATCACGATTGTTTCCTGTTTATTCCCGGTACGCGCTACGGTAGACATCGACCCCGCTTTGGTGTTGCGCGGGGAGTAGCAAAGGAGGATTATATGGATATTTTAACATTGAGCGGAATTTCAAAGATTTACGGCGACTTAAAAGCCTTAGACAACATAAACTTAAATGTAGAAGAAGGCGAGTGGCTGTCGATTATGGGGCCGTCCGGTTCCGGTAAAACGACGCTGATGAACATCATCGGTTGTATGGATAAGCCGTCGCTCGGCAAGATTGATTTAGCGGGGCAGGATATTTCAAAATTATCCTCAAAGGAATTAACCGTTGTCAGACGGGATACCATCGGCTTGGTCTTTCAGCAATTCCACCTCGTCAACTATCTTACCGCGCTTGAGAATGTGATGATGGCGCAGTATTATCACAGTATGCCGGATGAAGAAGAGGCGATGGAAGCGCTTGCGAGCGTCGGCTTAAAGGAGCGGGCAAAGCACCTGCCCAATCAGCTTTCGGGCGGAGAGCAGCAGCGCGTGTGCATTGCCCGCGCGCTCATCAATCACCCTAAGCTCCTGCTTGCGGACGAACCGACCGGCAACCTCGATGAAAAAAATGAACTTTTGGTTATGGAGATTTTTGAAAAGCTGCACAATACCGGTAGTACCATTATCGTTGTTACGCACGATCCTGAGGTTGCCGATCAGGCGGAACGGATGGTTGTACTTGAGCACGGAAAAATCGCGCGCATCGAAAAGATGAGCAGAACCCGGCCTGTGCTGCAAAGATAAGATTGAGCAGGGAAAACCACATCAGAGGCGTTGTTGACATTCGGAATAAAAAAGATATATTGATTTTGTATAGGAGTGAAAAATGAAAATAATAGCGCGTGTATTCACGGTTACATTGGCTCTTGCGGCGTTTTGCTTTGCAGGGTGTAGTAAAAATGAAGGTGCGGCACAGCAGACCGGACAACCGGCTCAAGCTGCAGTACGGTATAAGGACGGCGTTTACAAAGCGGTTTCCGGTATTAAAGACGATTGGGGAGGATATGCCGAGGTAACGATAACGGTTAAGGACGGTAAAATTGTCGATTGCGAGTTTTTATCGTACGAGAAGGACGGAACGCTGAAAGACGAAGATTACGGCAAAACCGACGGAGTAATTAAAAACGCCGGTCTATACAAAATCGCACAGGATGCGATTAATAACGCCGCCAAGTACGGCCCGAAACTGGTTGAAACGCAGCAGCTTGAGAAAGTCGATGCGATTGCAGGCGCGACCGCATCGTATGAATTGTTTGAGAATGCAGTCGGTATTGCGCTTAAAGAGGCAAAGGCGGAGTAATAACGATGGCAGTTTTCGAACCGGTCAAAAAATTAACGGTTATCGAACTTGCCAAGCAGAATCTTAAGCGCAAGCCGTTTAGGACGGTGAGTTTGATTGTGCTTACTGCGGTGCTGGCGTTCAGCCTTTTTGCAGGCAGCTTTTTGGTTAAGAGTTTGAATGGTGGAATGCAGTCGCTTTCAAACCGGCTGGGGGCAGACATCATTGTGGTGCCGCAGGGGTATGATTCAAAAATCGAAAGCGCACTGCTGCGGGGCGAACCGAATAGCTTTTACTTTAAATCCGAGGTCGTCGATCGCCTTAAAAAAATTGAAGGAGTCGACCTTGCTTCCCCGCAGCTTTTTATCGCAACCCTTTCCGCCGGATGCTGTTCGTTTCCGTTGCAGGTAATCGGCATCGACTTTGATTCCGATTTTAATATTAAGCCGTGGCTCGAAAGACAGATTCGGTTACCGCTTACCGATAACCAGATTGTCGTGGGCAGTAACATTGTCGGGGATACGCATTCCGAGGTTAAGTTCTTCAATCAGCCTTTTGTGATTGCCGGGAGACTGGCGAAAACCGGCATGGGATTTGATAACTCCGTGTTTATGACGATTGAGAATGCGAAGCGGCTTGCAAAAGAATATGAGCGGATTATGGAACATCCGGTTGCGCAGGATGAGGATCTTATTTCCAGCGTTATGGTGCGGTTAAAGCCGAACGCCGATGCACGAGCCGTTTCGCAGCGTATACTCAAAGAGTTTGAAGGCGAGCAGATTTATCCCCTTATTTCCAAGCGGATGATGACGAATATTTCGTCGAGTATCGCAAATCTCAACGTGTATATTTATGTGCTGCTTGCACTGCTCTGGCTTTTGTCATTCATTGTACTTGCGGTGTCGTTTTCTTCGATATTCCATGAGCGGAAAGAAGAATTCGGAATGCTGCGGATTATCGGCGGTACAAAGAAAAAACTCGCGCAGCTTGCTTCCGCAGAAGCGCTTATTATCAGCGCAGCGGGAGCGGGAATCGGAACGGTATTTGCCTGCCTGATTGTGCTTTTGTTTAATCAAGCGATTGTAGCCGGGCTTAAAATGCCGTTTCTTACGCCGTCTGTTTTGTGGATACTGGTTTGCGCCCTTTTAACCTTGCTGCTGATTTCGATTATCGGGCCGCTTGCTGCGCTTAAAACCATTCACGGATTTACCAAGCAAGAGCCTGCGTTACAGCTGCAAGGATAGGGATTATCTATCCGTTCCAACATTCCGCAACTGCCGGTTTTGATAATCCGCCACAATTCCGTGCAGTTGCAATTTTGCAGGAAAACACTGTCATGGCTGATAATAATGAGTGCGCATGATATTTTTGCAAGGGCAGTTTCGAGAAGTCTGGCGGAAAGAATATCCAAGTGATTGGTCGGTTCGTCCAAAATAAGAACTTTGAGTGGTTTTGACATTGCAAGTGCAATCATGAGCTTGCGAAGTTCGCCGGGACTGATTCGCTTGCTGTCAGTAAAGGTAAGCAGCGCTTTGGGATTCGATCCCATGCGGTACACTGTAGAAAGAATTTCACTTCGCAGTTCTTTATCGAGCGAGAAGAAGTGTGCTAACACTGCTTGTTCTTCTGCTTTCGGAATTTCCTGCGGCAGATAAAATGAAAGACTTTCTCCATCGCTTTTCTTTTGCAGATCAGCTTCCCGTATCCGGTTTAATATGGTATGTGCAAGCAATGTCTTTCCTGTTCCGTTGACTCCCGTCAGCGCAATGCGGGACTGCTTTTGCACCGTCAATTCGGGAATCTGCAAGGTATAACTGCCATCTTCTCCAGCACTGATGATTTGCGGCGGCAGGTGTATGAGTACCTTTGGAATGAACACTGACGTGTCTGCTTGCGCCGGTGAAAACCCTTCCTTACGATTCAGCGGTTTTGCTTGAGTATCGCGGCGTTTTTCGGCTTGCTCACGGCGGCTGCCAAAACATTTTTTTACCGTGCCCGGCGTCCTGTCTTTACCGGTAACAATGGCAAGGCGGATTTTTTGTGCTGCGTCGTGGTCTTTGCCGCCGTACACATTCCTCAGGCGGTTCTTAGAATGTTCTGCCTCGCGCTGCCACATATCGGAAAGTGCTTTTGCTTTTGAAACCCCTGCATCAGCTTTATGCCATTCCGAAAGGCAGGAAGCTCGCTCTGTGTCCCAAAGTTCAAGCGCTGTACTTACATTCGCAGCATAGAGCTTACCTCTGATTGAATCGGCTCCGTCTGCGAACGCTGCCGCTTCCCGATATAAGTAGAAGGTAGCGGTACATAATGAATCGGCAAAGGCGCGGTCATGACTGACAATGAGCCCTGTGCCGGTAAACAGTTTTAAGGCATTTATAATGAGCTCTTTTGAAACGGCATCCAAGTGATTGGTCGGTTCGTCAAGCAGCAGAACCGAAGGACGCTCCGCTAAAGCACAGGCAATTTGCAGCCGCTTCTTTTCTCCGCCCGAAAGTGTTTCCCAGCGTTCAAGCTGTTTTGCCGTAATATTAAGCAGCGAGAAAAAGCGACGCACTTCGTTATCCGCATCCCAGAACAATGTATACGCAGTATCGGGCAGTTCCGTACTGTTTTGCGCACAGTATACTGCCGATTCGCATTTAATGCTTCCCGAAAGCGGCACCAGCATCCCTGCGATTAATTTGAGTAATGTCGTTTTTCCGCAGCCGTTTGCACCGGTAATACATGTCCAATGGGATGTTCCTCCAAGCGTTGCGGAGAATCCGTCGAATAATATCTCCGCAGAATCCGGATATGAAAAAGAAACATTTTGTAATGTTATCATTCCGAGAACTGCTCCAAAATAAAATCTAAATATGTTTTACTCGATGCCATAATTACCGATGCCTTACGATTTTTTTATTGATGATAATGTGTACCGCACTGAACAATATATAATTTATCAGACCAAACCTTTACCATCAATCAGTTTCCTTCAGTTCATGAATTTGACATTTTCCGGTTTCAATCTGATGTATACTTTTACGCAAATATTTCATATTTTCTTCCGAATAAATATACGGATCTTCGGATGCTTTCAGCGCAAAAGGAAGACCATTTTCTCGAATTGTAGCTTTTACAAAAGAATTTATTGCCGAAGAAATATTTATTCCCATAGAGTCGCATATTCGTTCAAAACTTATTTTATCCTCGTTCGCAATTTTTGCTGATATTGTAGTCATCTTAATACCTCTTACTACAGTATACTACATAGGTTTCTAAATATCAACTATTCTCTCTGTAAAACGCTGCCTGCAGCTGTTTTTTAGTTATGGCTCGTGAGCCGGTGAAAAATATGGAGCGAAGCGGAATATTTTTCACAATAAACCACCCGCTATGCGGGTGTGAGACAAAAGCTTATAGCAAAAAAACTTTCCTCGAAAGCGGTACAATAAGATTGTTCAAGTCTATTGCATCAGGCTAAGGAGGAAAGTAAATGGCAAACATAAGAGATTCGCTCCAGCCACACAAAATGGCTGTGTAAATATCATATAGTATTTACACCGAAATACCGTCGAAAGGCAATATACGGGCAATACAAGAAAAGCATCGGGCAAATTCTGAGACAGCTGTGTAATTACAAGGGAGTCGAGATAATTGAAGGACATCTGATGATAGACCATATACACATGCTGGTAAGTATCCCGCCAAAGTATAGTGTGTCGCAATTTATGGGATATCTGAAAGGCAAAAGTAGTCTGATGATATTTGATAGACATGCGAACTTGAAATATAAGTTTGGCAATCGCCATTTCTGGGCAGAAGGATATTATGTACGTACAGTCGGCTTGAATGAAGCAACGATAAAGAAGTACATACAAGAACAAGAAAGCCATGATATAGCGATGGACAAACTGAACATGAAAGAGTGGGAAGGCCCTTTTAAGGGTAGCAAGTAATACAAAAGCCCCTTCAAGGGGCGGCGACGAGTCAAATTGCAATAGGCTTGAACGTTAGTGAAAGCTGGAGACTTAAGTCTCTGCTTGAGGCCCTAGCCTTATAGGCTAGGTGCAAACCACCCGTTTTACGGGTGGTTGTGATTTCCGATTGTCAATCGAATCCGCTTTCAGAGATGAGCGATGCCATCGCGGTAATACCTTAGCGTATCTTCGTCAAGCGTATCTATTGTATGCTGTAATACGGTGAGCATTCTTTTTGGTGTTAGTTGTCTTTTGCTTTTCTTTTCCAGTTTGAATTTGAGTCTGTAATTGGAAGCCCCTGTGGTGTAATTTCCAGTTTTAGTTTCGTATCAATATGAGCAATGTCGGTTTTTGATATCGTATTTGTGATGATACAGAATGGAGTAAGTATGCATATATAGAATGTTAATGAAGCGAACCGTATTTCATTACAATCTTTACTATCGTTTAGTCTTTTTATCGTATTAATATATTTATTAATTACAGGTGTTCGGTTTGTCTGGGCTGAGGGAGTATATAGTGTACCACTATTAACACTATCTAATATATGCACAAAGTAATTATTGCCTTTTTCACATAATAATTTCTCTATATCGCTCCGAAATGTTTTAGACTCATTATGAGCTTTATATTCTATGCAATTTGATCGAACATACTTATTTTCTTTTTTTTCATATATACATAAATCAAGATTACCGGATCTCTTCGTATTTCCAGTAAATGAGTATTTTTCTATGGTTGGTGTTTCTACTGAAAATGCGACATTCTTTTGAAGTAATATGTGACAAAGCAATATTTTAGCTTCTTGTTCGCTAATACGTTTTGCTTGCTCATCCGTTTTAGGTTCTTTCTTTTTTGGGTATATTAATGAAGGGTCAGTATTTGAACATTCACCTAATTCATCTTGAATTTTATGAAGCATTTTCAAG
>NZ_CALHGC010000224.1 GCF_938029485.1 uncultured Treponema sp.
CGACGGCAGTTCGTGAATCGCGGCGGTGAAGTTTTTGCGGCAATACGGTGCCGTTTCGAAGGATTGTCCAAAATCCGCCCACCGCATGGCGGATATCCGCCGATAGAAGACTCTCTGTTTGAGCGTCGATAATGCGGGCAGTTTTATCCGTATAAAAAAGCAGTGCACCGTAGCGTTCATGCGGCATACTCATCCGCCGGAAATCCGTAATATGAATACCGACAATAGTGCGGTACACACTGAAAAGCAGCGAGCGTGTTTTGAATGGCGCGGCGTTAAAGGCAACAACCGTATTGTGCCTCATAGCAAAATCCCGTGTTGTTTCGCCGCGGAGATGCCCCCGGTTGTTTGTAAAGAGAGCGGATTCCGAAGTTATAATGGAGACGGACGGATTGAGTAAATCTATTTTTACGATGTGGGCGGTAAGCGGGAGCTGAGGATCATATATATCGGCTGCTTCAATACCCGGTGATAGAGGACGCCAGCGTATCTCCGCGACAGTAGGCTGATACGGTGTATCCGTGTAGGTGGTAGGAACGGTTGTACATCCTGAAAAATACCAAAGACAGCATATCAATATCAGCAGCATCTTTATAGCGGACTGTTTTTTATACCGTGCAGTACGGCATAGCAGAAGTGGTTTTTGCATCATAGGGCAGAGTATAGCATAAAAGGTAACGGATGGCAAAATCTCAATTTGGGCAACCGCATTAGGCTTCTGAGGGACTTGACAGTACAATACTAATTTTCTATAGTAGAGACCGAAATTTTTAATGAGGAGGTCCGGAGTATGGCTGGTGCAAGTAAAAACTCCCGTACCGCTGTCGCTACGCAGAAATTCAGCTGCCCGTGCGGGGGCGAAGTTGTGTTAAAGACAATGGTTGAAAACGGAAAAATAAAAAATATCGCTGAATGCGCAAAATGTCATCGTATTGAACGCCGACCTAAAGATTTTAAATAATCTTACAAGATACAATGGATTGGAAAAGCTGCCGCCGAACCGAACGGAAGGCGGCTTTTTTTATTTGTGCGGAGAGTCCGTTTTTACATATCTCACGATAAAGGCTGTGTTCCCGCTTGTTTTTTTAGACGTCCTCTCGTATACTGGTATAAATGGAACCGATTATCCTTGCATCAAAGTCGCCTCAACGGCAGGACATTCTTAAATGTTTAAATATACCGTTCATCAGTATCCCGTCGGAGGCCGATGAAGTGGTTGCTCCCGATCTTTCTCCCGAAAAAGCCGTAGAGCAGATTGCATTGCGGAAGGCAGAAACGGTGCTTCGATCTCCGCTCAAAATCAATACGCCGTGGATTATCGCCGCCGACACGCTCATCTTTTCTAATGGTACACCGATGGGGAAACCCGCCGATATTGACGATGCCCGCAAGATGCTGCAATCATATTCCAATACGGCGCATAAAGTCATAACAGCGATTTGTTGCTACGACGAAAAATCACAGCATATTTCGACTCGAATCAGCAGCTCGCAGGTGTTTTTTAAGGCGTTGTCGGAAGCTGAAATCGACTGGTATCTCAGTACCGGAGAGTGGCAGGGCGCTGCCGGAGCTTACCGCATACAGGGGACGGCAGCCTGTTTTATTACAAAAATAGAGGGTTCATACAGCGGAATCGTAGGCTTGCCTATTTATGAGTTATATGATATTCTGACGGAACACGGCTATAGCTTTACCTAAGAACAGCGGTCGTGTAAATATCCTAAAATGCAGTAAGATAATTTCTAAAACTCCCGTTTTAAATATATTCTTAGACTATTTGCATTTTTAGAGAAATAGAGAAGGATGGGCTTTAAAAGCTCGTGAAGGAGTAACCATGGCAGTAGTAACCATGAAAAACCTGCTTGAATCCGGTGTTCACTTCGGACATCAGGTAAAACGCTGGGATCCGCGGATGAAGAAATACATTTTTGCGGAACGGAACGGTATTCACATTATCGATTTGCAGAAAACAATCACTGCAATCCGCGAGGCTTATGAGGCGGTGCGTAAGACAACCGCAGCAGGAAAATCGGTCTTATTTGTCGGAACTAAAAAACAAGTACAGCAAACCATTGCAAAAGAAGCTGAACGCTGCGGAATGTTCTATGTTAACAACCGCTGGCTCGGCGGAATGTTGACCAACTTTTCTACCATTAAGAAAAGTCTTGCACGTCTCAAGAAAATCGAAAAAATGGAAAACGACGGCACCTTTGACAGCCTTACCAAAAAGGAAGTCGCAGTGCTGCAAAAAGAAAAAGCAAAACTCGAAAAGAATCTCGGCGGTATTAAAGAAATGAAAGACTTGCCGGGTATTATCTTTATCATCGATACACGGAAAGAGACTATTGCCATCAGCGAAGCACGCCGCATGGGTATCCCGATCGTAGCAGTTGTCGACACAAACTGTAACCCCGAAGGGATCGACTATCCGATTCCGGGTAACGACGACGCCATCCGCTCAATTTCTTTGTTTACTCAAATTATTGCGAATGCGGTTATCGAAGCGGATAACGAAAGCGGCTTAAAGATTATCGAAAACTTGCAAGACGGCGATGAGAATTTCAG
>NZ_CALHGC010000225.1 GCF_938029485.1 uncultured Treponema sp.
CAAGCGCAGATAAAAGCCCGACAGCGGCTAATACACCGAGACGCAAAATCGCATCAATCTTACACGTAAGATACACTAAAAATGTTGCGGACAAAATAATCGTTGTCATCGCAAGTGTCTTTCCGATGGAATAAAACGTCTCGAAAATAGCGCGATTATATGATTTTTCTTTTTCAAAAAGATACTTTGCGTGGTTGGTAAAGTGAATAGTGTTATCAACGGCAATACCGAGGATCATCGGCATAATCGCCATCGTCATAAGGTCGAGCGAAATACCGAGATAGCCCATAATCGCACCGATGACAAGAACGGGAAAGATATTTGGGATAAGCCCGATGAGTCCCATTTTCACACTGCCGAATACCAGCATCATCAAAATTGCAATCGCAACAAGCGATGTCAAAAAAGAATAGAGTTCACCGAATACAATTCTATTGTTTAATTCTGCAAATTGTACGGCAGCTCCGATTAAGTGACAGTCTGCGTGCGGAAATAATTGTGCGCATATTTGCTCGATAGTTTTCATATTCGATGCAAGTTCGTTTGCATCATACGAAGCAACATCGATAGCCATACGGAGTGTACGAAACTCTTCATCAACCCAGCGTGAAGTTTGTCCGCCTGAAATTTCGTACAAGAACAACAACTGCGCGAGCAAATCTTCATCATCGGGAATAGTGTAAAATGCAGGATCATCGGAGTGCATCGTTTGATTCATCTCTTTGACAATATCCAAAATCGAGAATATCTTCGGCACACCGTTATTCATTTTTGTTAATCTGAACGTCCCGATGAGTATGCTCAGTTTATCGAGTTTTTTAAGCACATCGGGATTCTTAACCGCATCATCTTCGTCAAAGGTGAGCATGATATTGTAGTTAAAATAGGAGCCGAGCTGAGACTGCGTAATTTCATAGAGCCGTTTAATATATGGAATACGCAAACCCATAAATTTAAAGCTGTCCATGTTGACATCGATTCTGAACAACGCCGGAATACACGCCGCAGTGATGAGCGTAAATGCTGCGATGATCGCTTTACGTTTTTTGATAACAGAGCGCCCGAATTGTTCAAACCACGCATCCAATTTCTGCGCACGTTCAGCGCCTTTACTGTGAGCTGTTGCTGCACGGAGAGACTGACCGGAAATATCCGTATCGATTGCACCGATTGAACCGGCTTTATTATCATTTGCGCTGTTTGGCGTAACTGCACTATCTTTGCCGAAGCTCATCAGAATGGGGATGAGAACGCTGACATAGACATACACGGCAAATACCATCGCGGCGCTTGCTGCCCCCATCCAGCGCATCGGCTTAAGGTCAGTCGTTAAAAACGACAGCACCGAAACAACGGTAGTAACGACAGTAAAAAAGAGCGGCCAGCCGGTGTTCTCAATGGAAGCGATAACAGCATCTTTCCGTTTGCCGAGTTCATAAAAGCTTGTTTTAAATGAATTAACGAGGTGAATGGAATAACCGACCGAAAGCGCCATTGCAAGTACGATAGGCACCGACATCATCTCCGACTTTCCCGAAATGTGTAAAAATCCCATGATGCCGAGCACTGTAGTAATGCCGAAGAAAGTCGCAAAGAGCGGCACGATTGTTCCTCGGAGCGAGCGGGTAAATACAATGAGCAAAATGATCATACAGAGAAAACTCAAGCCCACGCTTTTTGAGGTCTCCTGTCCCATCACAACTTTTTCTTCCGTTTCGGTATAGGGAAGCCCCGCAGGTTTTATCGTATACGCAGCGCTGTGATATTTAGGGTCGGTTACAATATCGATTGCCGCTTCTCCGATAACGTACATCGGCGCCTTGGTCGAAGTTTTGCTCCACACTTCTTCAGGCGGCGTTGCTTTGAGCGACAGTACCAACCACGTTTCCGTTGCATCCTTCGTTACGAGTTTATTGACAATCGACTTACGCGACAGAATAAAGTCTTTTGCTTTTTTTAATGCTTCCGGATCGTCGGGAATGCCGTCTTTAAACGGATTGGTGATTTCTATGCCCTCCTCCGTACCG
>NZ_CALHGC010000226.1 GCF_938029485.1 uncultured Treponema sp.
ATATTTTTATCTTTACTTATACTATATCAATTGTATATATGCTAATAAATGGCGGCTTTCAAGTATAATTTATTTGTCTGTCATTTACGGGCATCTCTAAAAATCTAACCGAGTTTTTAGAGATGCCCTATTATTAAAAGACGGCTGGGAATTAATATCGGTGAAAGGCAGCCACCACAAAATTATGAAAGGCGGAAAAACCGAAATTATCCCTGTGCACGGCAAGGACATCAAAAAAGGGCTTTTGTCTGCCGTCTTGAAAAGAACCGGATTGGAATGCTTATTTGCGAAAGAACGGTAAAGAAAAGTGGAAAGAAATCTATTGAAAAAAGATATTTTTTAACATCGCTGACAGATGTTGAAAAGGCTGCTTTTGCGATGAGGGCACATTGGGGGATAGAAAATAATCTGCATTGGGTTCTCGATGCGATTCTGAATGAAGATTATTGCCTTGTACGGAAAGACAATGCCGCTGCAAACCTAAATGTCTTAAGGAAAATAGCCCTGAATATTCTCAAGCAACTTGACTTCTCGGATATTATAAAAGCGAAGAAGATGCCGCTTTGTCATAAGCAACACCTATGCGACAAACGAGAGGATTGCCTCGAAAGAGCCTTGCAGACTTTATAATGCTGATGCCATGGGGTTTTTAGGTGCCCCTTACAAAAATGCGGTGAGTGTGATATAATAAATGCAAAAGAGAAAGTCGGTACTTCCGGTACGGATGGCGGTGTTTTTAAGCTTTACGGCCTTTGTGTGCTCTGCTATTACACTAAAAAGAAATCGCAAAAGATGCTGAGAGAATAAAAAAGTATCAATCGAGGGTACTGTAAAAAACTAAAGCTTTACACGGTGCCTTAAATCCATAAAAAAATAACGGAGGGGAGTATGAAAAAAAGTTTTCTATCAGACTACAGATATTGCTTGCATTTGCCGTTGTCATTATAACACTGCTTTTCCTTGTGTCGATTTTTACCGGTTTGCATTTAAAACGGGTGAGCACTACGTATTTTAATAGACTCGCTGCAGAAGGTCTCATTAAAATCGGCACATCCGTTAGCGAACTTTTTACCCAAACAGGACATGTTGTAGAAATGCTCGCATCGCAGGATGATGTGCGCGATGCTGATGAGTCGCTGTACTCGCACGTTGCGACAACTCAGGCAGTGCAGATGACTTCCATTCAGCGCAGTCCTATCGATACGAAAATATGCCGTTTTTTTAAGGACGTGAAAGCAAGTTTTCCCGACTATATCGAAGTGTATATGGGCACAAAATGGGGAGGGTTTACTTCAAGTTTCGACGGAGACTATCCTGCCGGCTATGATCCGCGCAAACGGGTGTGGTATGAAGCCGCTGTAAAACAAGAAGGCTCTCTTGCCATACTGAATGCGTTTCAATCGACGGTAGGATGCAGCACGGTTGCTATCACAAAAACCGTTCATTCTTCTGCAGGTACTTTTATCGGAGCAGTCAGTATTGAGTTTTCGCTTGATACGCTTACCGATATGATTGCACGGTCGACGCTCGGTAAAGGCGGTTATTTTATGTTAGTGCAAGCGGACGATACTATTCTTGCCGATCCTAAACATCCCGGTTTTAACTTTAAAAAAATGAACGAAGTGAATATTCCCGATTTTGTACAGTTGACAAATACATCGGAATTTGAACCGATCAAGATTGAAATGGATGGAAGAAAATGGTTTGCATACGTATACACTATTGACCGGCTTAACTGGAAGGTTCTGGGTTTTGTCGAACAAACGGAAGTCGCCGCCGAATATTCTGCCATGCTTAAAATAATTGCAGTATTTGGTGTTACGGCGGCGCTGTTCTTTTTAGCGGTGGCGTTCTTTTGGGGAAGCCGTATTGTCCGCCCGCTGAAATCGGCGGTTGCAGCTCTTAAAAACATTGCAGACGGAGAAGGAGACCTTACCGTCCGCTTACCGGTTACCGGCAATGATGAAATTACCGATATGGCCGTCTATTTTAACCGGACAATTGAAAAAATCGATACCGCTATCCGGCAGGTCGGATTAAGCAGTACCGATATGGAAGATATCGGAAATGAATTGGCTTGCAATATGACCGAGACGGCAAGCGCTATTAACGAAATCAGTGCAAACATCGACGGAGTTAAACAGCAAGCAATGACTCAAGCAGCCAGCGTTACCGAAACGGCGACAACCATCGAAGAGATTGTCCGCACGATTAAGCAGCTGAATAGCAGCATCGAAACACAGGCTGCAAGTGTCGCTCAGTCTTCTTCTTCCGTAGAAGAAATGGTTGCGAACATCGCCTCTATCGGGCAAACGCTCGGCAAAACCGATGATGTCATTCGAAGTCTCACGACGGCAACCGGAGACGGCAAAGCAACTTTGGTTACTTCCAACAGTGTAACGCAGAAGATTGCAGAAGAATCCGGTTCGCTGATGGAAGCGTCGAGCGTTATTCAGCACATCGCTTCGCAGACAAACTTGCTTGCGATGAATGCGGCAATAGAAGCTGCTCACGCGGGAGAAGCGGGCAAGGGCTTTGCCGTTGTTGCCGATGAAATCCGTAAGCTCGCAGAAGAATCTTCTATGCAAGGCAAAACGATCACTGCAACGTTGAAAACCTTGGGCGGTGAAATCGAAACCCTCTCCGCTTCGTCCAAAACGGTAGAGGCAAAATTCAATGCGATCTTTACCCTTGCCGAGCAGGTAAAAGAAATGAGCGCACGTCTGACAGAAGCGATGCGGGAGCAGGAGAACGGCAGTAAAGAAGTGCTGACTGCAATTAAGAGCATCAACACGGTAACGATAGAAGTACAGGCAGGTTCCGAAGAAATGCTTAAAGGCGGTGAAGGCGTTGCAGAGAAAATGCAAAAACTGGATAGTCTTACCCGCGTCATTACCGAAAGCATGAACGAGATGGCATCCGGCGCAGTACAGATTAACAATGCCGTGCAGGAAGTAAGTGAAATTACGCAGAAAAATAAGCAGAGTATTGAATCATTGGCACGGGAAGTCTCCAAATTCAAAGTATAAGTTAGGGGAAGACCTTTCTTTTTTTTCGATAAAAAGAAAGGTCTTTTTAACCGGAGTA
>NZ_CALHGC010000227.1 GCF_938029485.1 uncultured Treponema sp.
ATGCGCAACGGTTTCAAACACGGCGGTAAAATAGGCGCTTGTAATCATGTGATGCAGTTCACGGCTCACAACACCTTCAAGCTTTCCTCGCTTTCGTAAAAGACGGTAGTATTTTTCGGCGACGGATACCTCAAGCTCAACTAAATCGTGAATATAATGCTCGTACTTTGTTCCGGCAGACCGGCAAATTACGAGTTTAAATGCATCGAAATTATCATAAATATAGTTTACGAAAATCTGCAGATATTCCGTAGACAGTTTCCTGCTGAATTGCGTTTCACTTTTTTCGATTAAATCGAAGTGAGCTTCTTGCGCATGTTTGAATTGTTCAACCAAACCGTCTGCCGCTTCGGATACCAGCGCGGTAAATAGCGCTTCCTTATCGGGGTAATAACCGTAGAATGCCCCTTGCGTAACGGCGGCATCACCTATTGAAAACGTTGTATTCGCCTATAAAGCGCGGAGGCAATAGGTAAAAGCGTCTCTTTGGTGTTTTGAGCCGGATCGTCCAATACCGTTTCCAAAAGGTCATGCAAAACAAGTCCAAGGCATTTTCCCGCAGGGATACCGATCGCCATTAAATCTTTTCCGTTTACTGCTAAGTCTTTAAGACTATATGCTCCGTCTTCTTTGAGGAGCTTATCAATCCGCGCCGTAAATTCTACAAGGAAATTCGGCTCCGCATAAGCGCCGGTCAAACCGAAAATATCCGCCTGCCTTAACGCAAATAAATCGTCGATATTTTCTTTCCCGACGCGGACGATAAAACGGCGAACGGCGGCATCAGTCCATGAAGGATCATAATGGAACATATGCTCTGCAACTAAATGAGCGGTTTTTTCTATTTCGGTATTGGAATATTTTAGCCGCCGCATAATACTGCGGGTTATTTTTTCTGAAATAGCTTCGTGGCGGTAAAAGGTGCAGCTGCCGTCCGCCGCTTCTTTACGGGTAACGGGTTTTCCTATGTCGTGAAAAAGTCCCGCAAGGCGGATGTGGATGTGTTCCGTTCCTGCAGGACAGGCATTGCACACGAGAAAGCTGTGCTCGAGTACATCAAAATGATGATAGCTTCCCTGTCCGACTCCACGGCATTCTATCAGTTCAGGAATAAAGAGATTCAGCAGCCCTGTGCTTTCCATTAACCGCAGGCCGGTAAGCGGGGTAGGGCAGGCGAGCATTTTTGTAAATTCTTCGCGGAAACGTTCAATAGAAATCTTTTTTGTGATATGCAGCGCTTGCGGAATTGCCTGTAACGTTCCCGTGTCGACGGTAAAGCCGAGTTGCGCCGCAAAGCGGACGGCGCGGACAGGGCGTAAACCATCCTCTAAAAATCGGTCGATCGGACTCCCGACTGTTCGGATCCGTCCTGCACGGATATCAGCTCTGCCGTTAAATGGGTCGACAATCGCTCCATCAGGAAGATAAACCGCAATGGCATTCATCGTAAAATCGCGGCGTGCAAGATCTGTTTCTATGGTCGCCGCATACGAAACCGCCGCGGGGTGCCGCCCGTCGGTATAGTCCGCTTCGGTACGGAAGGTTGTACATTCGATATGTTTGTTTTTATAGATGATGGTAACGGTACCGTGTTCTATGCCGGTTGGAATGGTTCGCCGAAATAGGCGCATTACTTCTTGCGGCGGTGCATCGGTTGCAATATCCCAATCGCTTGCTTTTTTCTTTAAGAAAAAGTCGCGGACAGCCCCGCCGACAAGATATGCCGAAAAACCTGCATTCCGAAAATATCCGCTGATTTCTTTGAGCAGAGACGGAACGGGAAATTTTTGTTCCATGACTTTGTACTTCAGTATCGAATTCCGGTTAGATAAAGAATCGTAAATCTTTTCTGCCGGTCATCTGGAATTGGTATGCCGTAATATAAGTCCCCGTTATGGCAGTTAATGCGTTAATCGCTGCTGCAACGGATCCGATAAAAAAAGCTGCCGGGCGTAAAATCAGATATCCTGACTCAAAACCTCTTCCATAGATTGCACATATTGATGCCAACGCAATGTATGTATCTCCTGCAGGAAATCGCCCGAGTAAGCATGAGAACAGGGATGCAATTCCCATCAGCCAGAACATATCATGAATGCTTAATGGAAGGCTTGAATAAGACTTTAAGATTACAATAAAACTGGCAGTAATCACTAAGGCTGAACCCGCCCTGCCGAAAATAGAGAAAATAGGCATCGCAACGGAAGAAATACGCCGGCGTACGCCGAGGCTTTCGTTGGAATGGCGCAGTAATACACTGAGTGCAACATGGGCATCCTGTGAAAAGAAAGCTGCCAGCATAGGGGCGAGGCTCGCGTAGAGAACTCGATATGGATTTATGTCGCGGCAAAAAATCTTTAACACTGCGGGATAAATAACGAGTGTAACAATTAATAGATCGATAAGAAGCAAAATTGCAAAATCGGCAAACACCGCAGTCAGCAGCATCTCGTGAAAGGTAACGACCCAATAAGCTGAAACGGCTATCATACCGAATACCAGCATATCGACAAAGAATACCAGCACTGCATAAGAAATCCGTGCAAGAGAGTCGATAATCGTGATAGTCGGTTTCGCAATATTCCTGTCAACGGCACAACCGGCTCCTGCAAACCCTCCGAAAATACAAAGCGGCAGAATATATGTTCCATTCACGACCGCTTCGAACGAGCTTGAAGGGAGTAATTGCAGCAGCGATTCTTTGATGCCGAGCGCTTGTATGTCGGATATGCTTTCGACGAAAATGGGAATTCGTGTAGGTGTGTGAATGATAACTGACAGTAAGCCAATAAAGGAAAGCAGTAATGCCGCAACGCAGATAATAAGGCTTGTAATAAGTGCGAGTTTAAACAAACTTCTGTTTTCGCGTAATTCGAAGATGCTGAGTGTAAATCCGAAAAATACTGCCGGATAGAGGGCATATCGTCCAAACTGTATCGCAGCTTTTGATAAAAAGGTCGCCGCCTGTACAAACAGTGTATTTTCGGTTCCCGCAACGAGTGCGAAGGTTACACCCAACGCAATACCGATCAGATATTTCAACCAAATTTTCATACCGGTTGAGTGTAACCCAAAGATAGTACTGCGTCAACGCCGCACGCTGCGGGTAAACGCATCAGGCAGTTGTGACAGCCCTGCAAAATATATAGGCTGTTCAACCAGAGTTTCGCTGCTACGCAGCTCAAATGGTCTCCCAGCCTATATATTTTGCAGAATTGGAGCTATTTCCCTGATGCGTTTACCCGTCTACTGGAAAAATGTGCGAAATTTTGGATAAAATTTCGCACAAAAGGAAGGTAAACGCATCAAGCTATTTTTTCATCAAATCTACGCCTGACTTCCATGCTTGGCCGACTTTTTCTCCGATGGCATAATAGCCGTTTTGGAATTGATCAAAAATGAATGCATTGAGCTTTGACGGTTCAACTTTGCCCTTTTCGTTTAAAACAGCCTCATCTGCAAGAACTCCGACGATTTCCCCGACAACGTAAAAGCCGAATACTGCATTTTTTATCTCTACTACTTTGCACTCAAGCGTAAGGGGAAACTCTTGGATAATCGGTGCGTCCACCTTGGCGCTCTTAACCGCCGTTAAGCCGCTGCGTTCAAATTTATCCGGCATCGTATTTCCGCTTGCAATACCAAAGAAATCCGCTTCCTCGATATGAGGGATATCCGCAACACTGAGGGTGAACGCTTTTTTGTACTTGAGATTCGCCGCAGTCTTATGTTTTTCATCAAGATTCATCAAAACCATATTTTCTGCACAGATACCGCCCCATGCCATATTCATTACATCAACTTTTCCATCCTCACCGTAAGT
>NZ_CALHGC010000228.1 GCF_938029485.1 uncultured Treponema sp.
CAAAGACAGCAGCTTGACGCTATCATCGTCCATATTCCGCCGGCCGGAAGAAAGGAACTGGCAATACGGGTTAGCTTACCCGATAGTTTACGCAGCGAGGGGCAACACCGTGTCGATATCCGGCTTGACCTCGTACAGGAGAATAAAATATTTTCCCAAGCGGCTGCCGTATTATTGACCGTTAAACCGGCCTTTATTCATTCATTGTTAAGAGACAATCTGATGTGGGTACTGATCGCCGTGCTGGCGTTTATCCTTATCCTGCTGTTATTTATATTTATACTTCGCCGTCGGGCTTCCGAACCCGTTAAATATGCGGCTCGAAGAGTTGAACAGCAGTCTGATATAAAACAGCAAAGCTCTGCTGTACAGCAAAACGACTTTAGCAGAGAGCAGCATTCACCGATTACCGCTTCCGAGAAGAAGCATTATCCCGAACAGCTTGTAAACAAAACGGATTCGCGCGACACATTGAATGCTTTCGGTTCTCAAACCGTCGCGGCGGCGGCAGCTACTAAAACCGAAACGGCTGCCCAATTTGATTATCTCGCTAAGGAACGCTCACGTACTACTGAAGGACGATTTGCATTGTTAAACAGCGCAGAAAGCCATATCAACGGACGACCGGGTCTGAATCACAGCTACTATAGCGGACGTATCAGTACAAAGCCTTCGCAGTCGGGAATGACAGAACTTTTTGTCTATAACCAAACATTGATTGGAAAACGAAATATTCATCTGATGAAGCAGGGAACCCGCCTTAGTATCGGTGGTAACAAAAACGATGATTTTTTAATCTTCCTTGTACCATTCCCTGCCAATCTTGCACAGGTACAGTATGACGGTAATGATTACCGTGTTACGATTTTAAAGCCTGAATATTTCCCCTACGAAACATCGAATACGATTTATCCCTGTAGCGGGCGGAACATAACCGCGGTTTCTAAGAAAGGTTATCATGTTACGTTTACATTTAGAGGCTATGATGATCCGATGATTAAGCTGAATACGATCCTTACGTCTATCAATTATACTGAAAAGGTGTGATATATTTTATACGATCGAATCAACATATCCCTGCGCAGAGCATCGGAACACAGTGTTCGATGTCTCGCAAGAATACTTTTTTAAGCCGATGACTGAAAGAATTATTCATCCCTTTCCGCCGATATATAACTCCGAATCGCGTATCCTTATTTTAGGTTCTTTTCCATCCGTCGCCTCCCGTGTACAGGAATTCTACTATGGTCATCCACGGAATAGATTTTGGCCGCTTCTTGCCGCTGTGCTGGAAGTACAGGAGCCGCAAACAATAGAAGAAAAGAAACGAATGTTGCTGCAACATCATATTGCACTATATGATGCCGTTACCGCTTGTACGCTTACCGGATCTGCGGATGCAAGTATGCAATCCATTGTGCCGGCAGATTTAAGCGAGATTTTCCAGACGGCCCCTGTTCATGCGGTCTTTACGAACGGCAGCAAAGCTTATGAAGTATGTACTAAACGGATTGGGATTACGGCTATAAAATTACCGTCTACCAGTCCGGCAAATGCACGATGCCGTTTTGAAGATTTGCTTATATCATGGAAGCAAATACGCGTTAACGTATAGACTACTCGGTTCCGAGATTGTCTACGCTGTAATCGTACACCGTCCAAATATCATCACGGGATGCAAGGTTATAGGTAAAGCGTTTTTTTTCACGGAAGCTGGTATAATCGAACCATTCGATAACTGTAACCTCTGCCTCGGTTGTGCTATAGGTTGTCCGCTCGATGGTAAACTCTACCGGTATCATCGCAATATCTTTATCGGTACGCGATTGCATAAGATCGTGCTTATAGGTATCGATCATACTGATACGTCCGGCTTCCGCTTCCGCCTTATATCTGCGGCTCCGAATCGGATCGCGAGCAATCATTCGCTCGATATCAAGATAGAGGAAGAATTGATCCCACTGCGATTTTTGTCGTGCAGTCAGCATATAGCTGATAACCTTGTCAGGGGAAATCGGCTGGGGCTGCAATATTTCCCGTGAAACAGAGGCAATCGGAAGTACCCCAAGAGCGGCAACCGAAGGAGACGGTTTTATTTCAAGACCAAGCCTATTAGATGATACATGAAGTTCGGATGAATCGCTTAGGCGTTTTAATTCAGGATAAAAATCGGCTGAAAGCATATAAGCACCCGGACTTTCAATCGTAATATAATCTTTTACATTTTCAATAAAGGCATAGGTTTCCCCTGTCTCGATGGTAATTTCTCTAAAATAAATCTGCTGATTGGTATTTCGTTTCCGTATCCACGGTTCCGTATGAGCAAGACTTTTATTTTTCGTATTCAATATCGAAAAATCAAGGCTAAACATACGGTCATTTGCCAACTTGAACCGCAACGGCCGACTACCTTTATTGGTAATGGAAACTTTGACGAAAATAGGCTCCGTTCCGTCGTTTCCGGGATAATATACACGGCGGTCATAAAATCGAATGGTAACATCTGCATCAAAGGCTGTGTTTTCGCCATCCGCTTCGACAGCAAAACACCATACCCCGAAAAAAACGACTGATGCTAGTATTAAGACTATTTTCTTTACTGACATATTCCTCTTCCTTACCGGCATTGCATCTTTACAACACCCTCTTACCCTTATATCGGCAGTTTAACATATTCTCTTTATGCCGAATTATTTAGGGTAAATACATCATTAATGATTCAGCATGACACGCAGCTTTACCGGATTATGGTCGGCATACCGGAAGGATTCGTCGAGTGTCTCCACCGACACAATAGAAATATTCGGAGAAACGATAAAACCGTCGATAACGTAGTGCGGCCACTTGTTACGGATATTTTCATCGGTAAGCGCAGGCGTATATGGTGCATTGTTAAGGCGACATGAAGGAGTCCTGTCATCGACGGCAAACTGCCAGCCCACCGGTAATGAATCTCCGCTGATTGCGCCCGGCACCCAAAATTCATCATAGAGAGGATAACGTACCTGTGTGCCCGGGAATGTTTGGTTAAAATCACCGCCTGCGATGACATAGTTTCCCGCCTGATATTCGGCGTGTATAAAATCGATAAGCGCATTTGTCTGAGCAATTTTGCCTTCCCCGTCATCATACGCTTCCAGATGCAGTACCGCGGTTATCAACTTTCTGCCGGACTCAAGCGGAAAACGAGTTATCAGCATACAGCGTTTGAGATTCACCGTACTGACCGGCCATTTAAATGGCACCGGCAGTCCGAAACGGTAAGCATCCGTAAAAGGGTACCGGGTAAAGAGTCCTACTCCGCTCGAAACCTTTCCAATAGGCGGAATCGGATAGGGTACATAAGATGCCTTAAAATTATAGGTATAGGCCAATGCAGTACCGAGTGCTTCGGCAAGTGCGGCTGTTTGGTCAATATAATAAGAGCGTTTTGACGACTTATCCATTTCCTGAATAAAGTAAAAATCGGAAGGATACCGTTTCAGCGTCTCAATAACTCCTGCAAGATTTTCTTCCACTTCTTTTTTATCTGAAGGACGCACCATAGTACCGCCGTCCATAAAGAAATCCTGCCCTGCGCCGAGTCCGCAATACCCGATATTCCAACTGATAATATCGATCGGCTTCGCAAGCGCAACGGTTTCTTTCGTAAGAGCAGCTTCCCCTATAACCTCGGCCGGCTCTTGGGCTTCAGGACGATACTCTGTTATTGTAATAAATACTAAGAGGATTCCGAACGATAAAGCGGCAACAGCTGCAATCCCGCCGACCACTTTTAATATCAAAAGAATACTTCGTCTCAAAACTATTTTCATATCAATTATCCTTTAGCATGAAGCCGCTCAAATATTGACAAAACGTAGCGGCGCAGTTCTTTTTTTTCTGATAATAATTATCAACTTTGATATTCATTCTGTCAACATCAGACCTGTTCGATAACTTCGTTGTCGAACAGGTCGACGAGTTCTAAATCGCACAAATAGCACGATTTAGAACATCGCATTTCAA
>NZ_CALHGC010000229.1 GCF_938029485.1 uncultured Treponema sp.
GCAAAAACTCGCGTCCAGAAGTGTACACGGATGTACACTTCTGGACAGGCTATTTCAAAAGGCTTACGGAGAGTATGTTTTACGATATGCTGCTACTGCAAACAGTCCTCGACGTATCAGAAGCGGCACGGATGCCGCTGGTTCCAAGCCGAATCGAGTTCGCATCGCGAACTCGCAGCTAAAGAATGTACAGGAGGTACATTCTTTAGCGTGCCTGCGGTACTTTTTTGCCTTATTCCTTGTATCTACACCGTCTATTTCAAAAGGCTTACGGCAAAAAGCTTTTCAGAACGGACAGGGATGTAGGATGGGAAGGGATGTATTGGTGTGGCATTCATTTTTCACATCTCCTACAGTCCTTAGTATTCCACGCGCCGGATAGTGCAAGGCACACTGCAACAGCGGAAGTAACGGCGGTTTCCGTACGCAAAATTCTCTGTCCCATAGTACAGGCAGTAAAGTGTTTTTTTGCAAATAGGAGCCGTTCGTTTAGACTCCAGCCGCGCTCATTGCCCACGGCAAGCCAAAGCGTTTGCATTCCGTCCCACTGCAGCTGAGGCAGCGGATGCATCACAGGAATGCAGCGTGTGTCGCCTTGTTCACTATGCGCGTGTCCAATCCGGTTTTGCCCAATATAACCTTGTTTCATGCGATTTTGTTCAATAGAACCTTGCTCAATTTGAAAAGGAACATCGAGCGCCGCCCGCAGATGATCCGGACGGATATCATCCTCATACCGGTCGAAAAAATGCCGTACACTATAAGCTCGATACACTTTCGGAATATGAGTATCACCTGCCTGACTGCATCCGTCGATCAGCAGCCGCTCGATCTCCGTTTCTGCGGCAATATCAGCCTGCAGGTAGGATTTTTCTCCCAGTTCGGTGCCCGTCAGATACAGCGCCTCAATACCGAGACCTGCGACATCCCGCAGAATACGGCGAAGCTGGATGGGGCGCGGAAAACCGAGTATCAGTCTGATAGGCGGCAGCGTTGAAGCCGGATAGGATCCATCAGCCCCATCAGGAGCTTGCTCCGCCGATGAGGTAAACCGTGCGGACAATCCCTCATCGGAAAAGGAAATGATTTCCGCCGTTCCTTTTTCGCCGTCAATGATCCCCGCCTTGAATACCGACCCGATGCCGAGCTTTAACACTTTTTTGATATGTAAAAAACGTTCATCCGTTTTAGGAAAAGAAAAACTTCCGGCAGAAAGCTCTTCCTCTCGTAATAAAATGATATTCATGGCAGTCTAACCGTCCGATTCATTGTGCAGCTCTAAAAGCTCGATTCGTTTTTTAGCGGTTCCATCCTTTTAATCTGTGATATGTCTTAATGTAAAATTGAGAACAATGTATGCGGCATAAAAGATAAAAAGAACCGCGCCTTGCATTCGGGTTATGACGCTGCGCTGACGTGTTGAACAAAAACGGAAGATGCCGAGCACCAGCAGCATGGTCGGGAATTGCAGATAGTAAAAATCTACCGGTACACGGATACCGGCGGGTGTCACCGCAGCCGCTACACCCAATACAAAGAGGACGTTCAAGATATCCGCTCCGATGACGTTACCCGCCGCGAGTTCTCCGTGTCCTTTCCGAACGGCGGTAATTGCAGTTACCAATTCGGGCACACTCGTGCCGAACGCAACCAAAGTCGCCGCGATAATACTCTGCGGAATACCGATCTTTATAGCGGAAACTTCTACCGCAGGGATGAGTATCTTCGACGAGAGCACAACCACCGCGATTCCTACAGCCAGCCATACGAGCAGCAGCCACAGCGGTTTTTGATTTTCTTCTGCCGTATCCTGTTCGCTCTCTTCCATAGATTCTTTTGCCCAGCGGAACGATATGTACATATAACACGCGAGCAGTACGACAAATATCCAACCCATCCACTGATAGATTTTTCCCTCCCTGCCCGGAGAAAAGAAGGGGAGCGAAACAAGCGTCAACAGCAGCGCTGCCGAAAACTGAACGGTACCCTGCCGATGGATGAGCCGTTTATCAACCGGCACCGTACCGAGCATCGCGGCAAGTCCGATAATGAGGGCGGTGTCCGCAATAATCGAGCCGATAGCATTTCCAAGCGCAAGCTCCGCATTTCCTTTAATTGCGGCCAATGTAGACACCGACGCTTCGGGCAGGGTCGTACCGAGGCTGACAATCGTTGCACCGATCACCATCTTGGGCATTCCCCATTTAAGCGAAAGGGCAACCGCGCTGTCTACCAGCCAATCCGCACCCTTACTCAACGTAAACAAACTTGCAACAAGCACAATCAACGATATCACAACCGATGAATTCATTAAAAAATCATGTAAGAGTGCATCCATATAAACCTCGTAAAATATCAGCAACCGGAATATCTGGAAATATACCGGTTTAGGCAAAATCACGCAAGACAGCTTGCGGGACACAGCCGGATACACCGTCCGGTATGCACCTACATAAACTTTTTAACGAGGTTGAAATTTTTCTCGCTGTAGGGATGATAGCGCATCGGTAAGTCTACCAGCAAGGATTTTTTCATTACGCTCTTTTCGTGGCTGAATGTGTAAAAGCTTTGTTTCCCGTGGTAATTCCCCATGCCGCTTGTCCCGACACCGCCGAAGGGCATATACGGTGTCGCAAGATGCACGATTGTGTCGTTGATGCACCCGCCGCCGAACGATACTTCCGATAGAATCTTCCGCTCTACGGCGGCATCTTTGGTAAAGAGGTAGAGGGCGAGCGGCTTTGGGCGGGCGCGGATTTGATCGACAGCCCACTGCACATCGCTAAACGGGATGAGCGGTAAGATAGGGCCGAAAATTTCTTCCTGCATAACCGGCGATTCAAAGCTGATATTGTCCAACACCGTCAGCGGTATAAAACGACCATGCGCATCCTTTTCTCCGCCGATAACAACCGTTTCTCCTTCCATTAAACGGGAGAGCCGTTCAAAATGCTTATCGTTTACAATCCTCGTCATGTTGCATGAGGCATACGCGTCCGTCGGTAAAAATTCATGGAGAACCGCCTTGCACTGTTCAATAAACACTTCTTTCACCGCTGCGTCAATCAATACATAGTCGGGAGCGACACAGGTTTGTCCGCCGTTCAGAATTTTGCCGAAGAGGATACGCCGCGCCGCCGCTTTCATATCGGCGGTTTTGTCTATGATACAGGGAGACTTGCCGCCGAGTTCCAGCGTTACCGGCGTCAGATTCTGCGCAGCTGCTTCCATAACAAGCGTACCGACTACCGTACCGCCGGTAAAGAAGATATAATCGAACTTTTGCTCCAAAAGACCGGCGTTCTCTTCTCGTCCGCCGGTTACCACGGTTATAAAACGAGGATCAAAGGTCTCCGCAATCAGTGCAGCGATTACTTTTGAGGTTTCGGGAGTGTAGTTTGACGGTTTAACCACCGCACAGTTTCCCGCGGCGATTGCACCGGCAAGCGGCGTCAGCGTTAAATTCACCGGATAATTCCACGGCGACATGATAAGCACGGTGCCGTACGGTTCATAATACACCGTACTCGACGCTAAAAAATGACTGAGCGGCGTGCGCACCTGTTTGGGCTTCATCAATTTTTTTAAATGCTTTAATAAGAACCGGACTTCTTCCTGCACCATACCGATTTCCGTAAGATAGGTTTCCATCGGCGCCTTGTGCAAATCTTTATAAAGCGCATCGCTTATCCGCTGCTGATATGTATCGACGGCATTTCCCAACTTACGGAGTTGTTCGATTTCGTTATATTCGACGCAAAAAAGGCCGAAGTATCCCGCACCGATGCGGCTATATCTGATTTCTCCATTGAAACTCCTTTAGGGTAAGCACATCAGACAATTCAATTCTTAATTATCCGCCGCCCACTCTTTAATTGTCCTCGTCTCTTCATCAAAACTCGCACCGATCAGCACTATCTTTTTACCTTCTGCCTTGTACTTCGCAGCGTATTTCTTTTCTCTTATTTGATTGATAGCATCTTCCGCAGTACCGTTACCGGTGAGCTTAAACTCGAAGATATATACAGCATCCACTGTTTGCACTACACAATCTACACGTCCAGTGATGCAGTGGACTTCCGTCTGTACAAACTGCCCCATCAATGCAAAGATCAGATATACGGCAGTCTGATAGTTCTGTTCTCTCAGTTTCAAGTTCTCTTTTGTCAAATTATCATACGGTATACCTGCTATGAGCGCCTGCATCCGCTTCATAAACTCGTCTACATTTCCCTTGCGGATATCTTGTACAAATCGTCCTACCCATACTCCTGTTTGACCGAACGGCACATCCGAATATGCGGGTAAAAGATTATGCAAAAAACCGTACCGTACCTCATCATTCGGAAAGCCGAGCCGATACATTTGCGCTTCTTTGATGTATTCCTTAATTGTTAAATATCCTGATTGAAAGAGAATAGGCAGTGCATCTTGTGCTACAGCGCGATACATTTGTAAGCCTTCTTCATCCAGTTCAACATTTTCTTCCAAGTCAGGGATAAAATAGTGCGCTTCTTTTAAGTAATTCACTAAAAATGTCGGGGTTCCCGTGCTAAACCAAAAGCTTTTAATCTCTTTATAATCAAAAGCATTGAGAAGGCTAAAAGGATTGTACATTCCTTCCCCTGTAGGATGGAACAGATAGCCGTCATACCATTGCTTTAAGGCTGCGATTGCCTGCGGATAGTCAAGCCCTTGTCTTTCGGCAAGCGCTTGGATTTCAGGTTCAAAATTATCTTCAAGCTCTTTTTGCGTGATACCGCAGATACCGGCATACGTTTCATGTAAGCTGATATCTTTCAGATTGTTCAAATCGCTAAAAATACTGATCTTGCTGAATTTGGTAACGCCGGTTAAAAATGCAAATCGGATATACTGATCGCAGGTTTTAATCACCGAATAAAAAGCTTTGAGTGCGTTACGATACTGTTCGTTCAGCGCTTCATTGGTACCCATCGTCTGAAGCAAGGGTTTATCATACTCGTCTACTAAAATGACTACTTGTTTACCGGTTTGTTTGTATGCCCGTTCGATAACTCCGGTAAAACGAAGCCCAAAATTTTGTTCGGATGTTTTAGTCCCATAGAGTTCTTCCCATTTACACAGATGATTATTCAGATTAATGCTTAAATCATCCGATTCTCCATAGTTGCCCGTATTAAAATCCAGATATAGCACCGGATATGTTTCCCACGCAGCTCTGCTTTCTTGGTCGGCTTGGGATTCTTCCGCTTGTTCAACATACAAGCCTTTGAACAGTTCCTTTTGTCCGAGGAAATATGCCTCCAGTGTCGAAAGAAACAGACTTTTCCCGAACCGACGCGGACGGCTTAGAAAATATACCTTACCGTTATTTACTAGTCGAAAAAGATATTCCGTTTTATCAACATAGAGAAAATTTTTTTTCCGTAAATCTTTAAAGCTCTGTACACCTACCGGCAGTTTTCGTGTAATAGTCATAGCTATAGTATAGCACTTATACCCGCTTTCCGCAATTTTCCTTTTGCAAATATACGACGCATCTACGGCGTTGTATATTTGCAAAGGCTTACGGAGGGGTTTTGTTCCAAAACAGCAGGGTAAGCACATCAGACGTTTTTTGAATATCCCCGCAAAATAATTGAGGTTGTTCAACCGGAATTGAACCTCTTCGCGGTTCAAATGGTCTCACAACCTCAATTATTTTGCGCCTCTT
>NZ_CALHGC010000230.1 GCF_938029485.1 uncultured Treponema sp.
ATTCTGCGGTATTTGAACTTATTGCCCTGATGTGTTTACCCTTCTTCCCTAAAAATAGTGCAAAATTTTATTCAAAATTTTGCACATCGTAGATTATATGTACACTTATTCTTCCAACGCCTTGACGGGATCGAGTTTGCCGGCCTGCCATGCGGGGTACAGCCCGAAGAAAATACCTGCTCCTGCGGAAATCAAAAACGCCATCAACGCACCCCGCATATTGAACGATAACACAACGTCGCTACCGCCTGAGAACTGAGATAAAATCGGCGTAACGGCGACAAGGCTGATTAAAAAACCTGCTGCAAGACCGATACCGCCGCCGACAATGCTGATGGCTGCCGATTCCGTTAAGAACTGCGAAAGGATAGCCCCCGTCGTAGCGCCGATTGCTTTACGGATGCCGATTTCTTGCCGCCGCTCCGCAACCGTTACGAGCATGATATTCATAATGCCGACACCGCCTATCAACAGCGAAAGCCCTGCAATACCGGACAGCACAGCGGCAATCATCGCAAGACTGCTCTGAACCTGTTTTTGCATCGATTGTGCCGACCATATCCGTACCGCATTTTTACTGTTTGCATATTCGTCGGAGGCTGCTTTAATCGCTTCTTCAACAGCTTCGATATCCATTACGGTGTCGTACAATTCAACATCAACCGAGTCAGCTTCCTTGCGGCCGAACTGCAACCTTATAAATGAATGCGGTATCAATACAAACCGCTGCATCTGCCCTACCGTCGTCTGTTTTGTTTTAAGCACGCCGATAACCGTACACGTAAAAAGGAGCGGCGCAGCATTCCCATTGTCCACCGACAGCGTCAGCGTTTTACCTACGGCGCTTCCTTCTGGGAATAAACCTTTGGCAATATCTTCCCCGATAATAACTTTCTGCGCACCGCTCATAAAATCCGAAGCGGTAAACCCCGTGCCGTATTCAAGATGCCATTTCTGTGCTTCCATGTACCCGTATTCTACACCGAAACATTCCTTCGTGCCGGCGTTCAGGCGGCCGCGCATGACCGCGGCATTAAACGAATCAAACCAAAAAACGCGTTTTATCTGCGGTATCTTTTTTTTCAGCATATCGGCATAGCGATCGTTAAAAGTAATCGCAGAATTCCGCCACGACGAAGGCCACACGGCGACTATCGAACTGCTGAAATCCTTAAATACCAAAGCAACGCTTGCTTCCAGCGAACGGCTTAAATTCATCGTAATAACAACCGAGCATACCCCGATCATAATCCCCAAAAGCGAAAGGAGCGTGCGCATCTTATTGTGCCGGAAGTTCTGCAAGGCTGAAAGGATGTCTTCAAACATGAGATTCGTCCCGTATGTGTTGTATATGTAATCTCATAGGTTCTCCTAAAAAACGTCCCGCCTAACATTTGCATAATCTGCATTGCCAAAGGCAAGGCTATGATGAAGCGGGTATTAGCTGTTTTCGCTTATTTCCTATGTCTTTTATTTCTGTTGTAATGTTACCACCTTCACCGGTTGTAATACATATCCTAATTTTTGCATAATATTTGAAAGTGTCTTGAATTTTACTGTTTCTGCATTTCCACTGCGTAAGTTTTGGATTGTGGTGGGAGACACTTTTGCTTGTTTTGCCAATTCTCTGACTGAAATATTTTCTTCTTCCATTTTTTCAATCATGAATTCTGAAATTAAAAACTCATTGTAGCCTTTTTCAAACTCAGCTTTAAATTTTGAGTTTTGCATTAATCTGTCAAATGTTGTCATAGTAAGTTCCTCCTTTTACGCGCAGTTCATAATCCTTTCTGCACTTTTCAGCCTTAGCTTTTTCTGTACGTGGTAATTTGTCACATTTCTTTTCAAAAGCATTTGTTATAATGATTTTCTTTCCGCTTGTGAAAAATGAAAGAAATCTGTCCGGATTGAGTTTAAATGCCCAAATTCCATCATGCTCAAAATTGAATTTCGTTTTATCTGCAATTTTTCCAAAATCGCCCATACGTTTTACCAAATATAACAATTTCATTTGCTGCTGGGAGTCAAGTTCATTGAAATAATCAAAGGGCTGACTTTTACCTTCTATTGTAAAATACCATTCTACAGTGAATTTTTCTCCCGTGTATAAAACGTATTCTTTTTTATTCATGGTTAAATTGTAACAGTATATTGTTACAAAATCAAGCGTTTTTGTAAAACTTTCTTTACTTGATGATAATACCCATAACAATATGAGCATCGGAGCGTGCGCATCTTATTGTGCCGGAAGTTCTGCAAGGCTGAAAGGATGTCTTCAAACATGAGATTCGTCCCGTATGTGTTGTATATGTAATCTCATAGGTTCTCCTAAAAAACGTCCCGCCTAACATTTGCATAATCTGCATTGCCAAAGGCAAGGCCATGTTGAAGCGGGCGTTAGGCGATAATTCCTTTCTCAACAAGAAATTTAGCAATGCCATCATTATCATTTGTCTCAGTAACAAACTTTGCAATTGTTTTCAATTCACTAATTGCATTTCCCATTGCCACGGTATTTTTATAAAATTTGAACATTTCAATATCATTGAAATCATCACCAAAACAATATATATCATTAGAACTGATTTTATATTTTTTAGAAATCTCATTAATTGATTTCTCTTTTGATGCATTCTTATTCATTATTTGAATCAGTGTCTTGGAATCCGTCTCTATTATATTACAAATGTTATTAAATTTTTCATTTAAATAATTTAAATCCGAATAAGAATTTATCAATATCTTGTTCGGATTTTTTTGAAGTAATTCTGCCTCAGTGATAATTTCAGGACCATCCTTTACAGAATAAAAATTCTTAAAATCAAAATTAAAACACGAAAACCATGTATCATTATCTTCGATAGAAATCACGGCAGATTTATCATTTTCTTTTATGTAATAAAAAACTTCTTTAAAGATATTTTTTTCTATAAAATGGGAAAAAGTTACGCCATCAAAACAACGGACAAGAGCACCATTATAATAAATATTATCTGTTGGAACTCCAATTTTCTTAATCTTAGAATCTATGCTTCTCGGAGGACGAGCCGTTGCTATTACAATTTTATGACCGGCTAAATAAAGTTTCTGAACAGCTTTTTTATTAGATTCAGATATTTCTTTTTTAGAATTTAATAAAGTTCCATCTAAATCAAATACAAATAACATTTTTCCTCCAAGCGCCCAGTGAAGCGTCCCGCCTAACATTTGCTTAACCTGCATTGCAAGGCAATGTCAGATTATGTGGATGTTAGGTGATTTGATTATTCCAATTAATTTCTATTGTTCGAAATCAAATTAAAAAATAGTATAACATTATCCATGGAGCGCGTTTCTTATTGTATCAAGCAGCATGAAATAAGACAAATTCTCATCCATAAATTTTTGAAAACCGTAATGTTCATAAAAGCTTTTTGAAGTTTCTTTTGCATCTACTATTATCAAATATAGACCTGTTATATCTGATACTTGAACAGCCTTTATAAAAATCTGTAAAAGAAGCCAGCATCCTATTCCTTGCCCTTGTAATTCTTTGTCAACTGCAAGTCTCGCAATTCTTAGTGCAGGAATTGGATATTTCGGCAATTTAATTCTATATTCATCCGGAATTTCTTGATAAGCAACCTGAGCTGTAGCTAATGTAAAATAGCCCAAAATTCGGTTATTGTGATTCAAAGCAACAAAAGTTTTACTTATGCCCAACTTATCATTCTTTATTGCATATCGCGTTAAAAATTCATTTAATATCTCAATGTCACAGTCAAATTCTCTAAGTATCGACTTTTGTTGTATTTCTTTTATTGAAACTAATCTATAACAACTAATCATTGAAATAATCTTTTCAAAGCCTCATTTGGTTCCGGCGGATTATCTAAAGCATTCATCATTAAATCTCTATCACGATTAGAAAGTACAAGGGTACTATTTTCTGCTAAATCTATCTGTGCTTGTTTTAATGAAGTTGAAAGAATATATGAAGAGAGAGAAATATGTTTAAGTTCAGCAGCTCTCTCAAGTGTTGATTTTTGCTGAGTACTGGTTCTCAAGTCAATTCTTACATCTTTTAATGCAACTGCCATTTTCGCTGCCTCCATATTAAATATATTAGAATATGTGTAATTTGTACACACAATATAATATAAAATTTCTAAAGGATAACTTCCTGATAAACAATAAGCACCGTAAGGTGTCCGCCTAACATAGCATTAGTATAGCATATATAAGTCAGCATCGTACATGCCGATATTTTATTTATAAAAAATGCTGAGTTTTCCGAAGCTCTTGCAAACGGAATCCTGCACTACCAATAGAGCAGCGCCAACCCAGGGCAAGCGCATCAGAAACTTTTATGGATACCTCCGCAGTTCCACATGGAGCCGCTATTCTATCTATTCCACCTCCTGCATCTGATTTTCATCGGCGGCGGTACCGTTCGCATCTTTCCTCGCAATATCGGCGCCGTCCGTAGTGTCCGTTATATATGCCTCCGTATTCGCCGCACGTGCTTCCGTATCCGATATGTCAGCCGTGTCGGAAATGATTTTTCCGTCTTTAAGGTGAATGGAGCGCGGTGCCATTGCACCGATGTCCGGATCATGGGTAACGATGATAACCGCCGTACCCTGCCGGTTTATGTCAAAAAAAAGATCGAGTACGGACTGTCCCGTTTCGGAATCGAGCGCTCCGGTCGGCTCGTCGGCAAGAATCAGTTTAGGACGGGTCACAAGGGCGCGGGCAATGGCAACACGCTGTTTTTGCCCGCCCGACAGCTCGCTCGGACGGTGCTTGAGGCGGTTGCTCAATCCTACTTTATCCAGCTCTTCGGCGGCAAGTTTCTTCCGTTCGGAGGCAGGCAGCCCCTGATACCGGAGCGGCAGCATCACGTTTTCGAGGATGGTAAGCGTGGGTAGGAGAAAATACTGTTGAAAGACAAACCCGATCGTTCTATTCCGCAAAAACGCCAAATCTTTTTCGGTCATTTCGGCAGTGTTTTCTCCGTCAACATAGATGGCGCCTGCCGTCGGGCGGTCAAGGCAGCCGATCATATTCATACACGTCGTTTTACCTGAACCGGACGGCCCCATAAGCGAAACAAAGCTCCCTTCCGGTATGTCGAACGAAACGCCGCGCAAGGCATGTACTTCGTTTTCTCCCATAAAAAAGGTTTTTACCACCGAATCAAGGGAGACAATCATCCCTGTTTTCACTACACGTCTCCTAGAAATCTCTATCGTTGTTCAGTTTTGCTTGATTTTTCAACACATCGTTTTCTTGCACGCCGGAGAGAATCTTCACAAAGCCTTTAATATATGGTTCGATGGTTACCGCAATTTCCTGTGTGGTATTACCAACAACTTTATCGACAAACGGCTTCCCTTCCACATAACGGATGGCATCTTGCTCTACTATAAGCGCTTCGGAGTCGGTGCCGGTTACGATGGTTCCATTAAAAGAATAACCGGGAAGAATTTTTTCCGGCGGATTATCCAGCCGAATCAGCGTATCGACAACCGTCCGCCCAAGGCTGGTTAGACGTGCGATTGCCGGATAAGAAATAACCTCCGCCTGCACTTTAATATCCGGTTCGGCGGGGAATGTCATATCAACCTTTTGTCCGACTGCAAGGCGGGATGCATCGCTTTCGGCAATTTCTACGGTAGCTTTAAGGAAGCTGCGGTCAATCAGCGTGCCGAAGGTATCTTTTGCCTTGGCGTATTGCCCCTGCGTAATTTTTAAGGCAGCAACGATGCCGTCAAATTTTGCATACACTTTGCGGTCGGCGAGCTGTTTTTCCAAAAGCCGCTGTTCTTGCTCCATCAAGCTCAACTTTTGCGAGGCGCCGTTAATTTGCTCCCGTTTTATCGCAAAAGCATGTTCTGCAACAGCATAACTCTGTTTGTCGGTATCAAGCGCAAAAAGCAATGCGCCTTTTTTCACTCTGTCGCCTTCTTTTACCAACACTTGCTCGATAAATCCCTCACCGGGCGCTTCTAAAACCTGCGTTTGTGCCGCTTCGATATAACCGGACACCTCAATTTGATTATGTTCGATTTCCTTTTTGACCGTTAAAGGAGGTAAATCACCTGTTTTTGTGCTTTTAGGCTTCATAAAAATATACCAGCCGCCTACCAACGCCGCTATGCATACAATAACAATAATTCTCGTTTTCCGCGATTTTCGCCGCCTTGCTGTCAGCGGCTGTTTATTGATACTCATCGTGTCCTCCAAATTAGTTCGTTGTTTCGTTACCGCTTTTCAAACAGCAGCGCCGTATCGATATTGAAAATCATAACGGCTGTTTTAGCCTTTGCATAGCGGGCTTCCGCTTTTTTGTACTCAAGTTCAGCTTGTAGACTTTCCACCTTGCTGATAACACCGTTGCGGTACCATTGTGCGTGGTCATCGGCATTTTGCTTATAGATGCTCAATTCATCCGCTGTCGCCGTTTGCTGCCATGTCATCTGTTCATTCGAGGTTTTATTAGTATGGAGTTGTTTTTGATAGTGTTCCTTCGCATCTTCAATTTTAAGCCGTTCAATCGCATCTTCAAGCTCGGCATTTTTTTTATCGAGTTTCCGATACTGAATCGAAAAAGGATTCCAGCTGAATGAAAGTTTAATTGCTGTGTTTTTAGGATCGGAAAGAGGAACCTCGACACCGGTATACGCCTTTCCGCCGGGGAATTGCATACTCAATCCGCCTAAGACGGAATGTTCATTTTTTGCAGAACCGCTGCCGATTTTCGTATTGCGCAATTTATAACCGGCATCGGCGCCGATGGAAAACGGAGACAGTTCAATATTCCGTTTCGCTGCATTTTGAGTATGCTGTTGTTCCGCTTCAACAAGTTTTTTATAAGCAGCTTGAGGATACTGCTCGATATCCGCTGCCTTTTGTACGGGAATGGAATTCCATAGCGACGTTAAAAACGTTTGAGGCGCCTCATCGGTTGTAAGACCGCAGCTTTCCGCAAAAGCATGGTATGACGCCGAAAAGTTAAAATCCGCATTCTGATGTTCCCGTTTTGCACCCAACCGCTCTAAATTGGCTGTACGCATTTTTGTAGAACTGTCTGCATACCCTTGCGCCTTTGTTTGATTGTATTGAATCTCCGCTTTTACTTCACTCAGTTCTTTATCAAGCAATGTTGTATAATCGTCCAAAAGCCGCTGGATATCTTGAAGGAACTGCTTTTCGGCAAGCGCCAAACCTTCTTCTTTTGCCCGCCTTGCTTGATCTGCCGCAGACTGCGCAAGGTTAAGCGTATATTTTTTCGCTTCTGCATTTTTGGAATAGATATCGGTAGACACGGAAACCTCGGCGCCGGTTTCTTGCCGCTGCCCTACTTTACTGTACGGCACACTGAGTTTGATGCCCGTGTTATTGTATGAAGGTAATGCGATATTTGCATACGGCGCAGTTGTAACCCCTCGTTTGTCTGCATCGGTATTAAGAACAAACTGTGTATTTCCACTGCCGACTTCCATTGTTACTAACGATTCGGTTTTTGCTTTTTCTGCTTTGTTGGCTGCAATATCCGCCTGCATTTGCAGCTGCCGGTAATTGCTGTCATGTTCAACACGGTACTGTAAGAGCTTTTGATACACTGAATCTTGAGCGACCCCTGTTTCCGTTTGAGCAAAAAGAACAAAGGCCGCGGATAACCATACCGTTATACAAGCAATCTTTTTCATAGAGGCGAATAACTCCTTGCAGCAGTTTTTGGGCATCTCTAAAAACTCGGTTAGATTTTTAGAGATGCCCGACGAGTTTTTGTTTAAGTCTTTATATTACAATAACTTGAACAAAAACATCGCAAATTAAATCTAAGGAAAACCTCTAAAAACGGAAGTTTTTAGAGGTTCCCTTTTATAATTTTTGGGAAAATATCTCGGCAATAGCCTCGATAAAACACTTGTCGGTATCGGTAAAATGATCGTATTCGGGAGCATCGAGATCAATTACACCGAATAAAATACCGTTGTGAATAATCGGTACGACCAGTTCACTTTTGCTTGCCGCATCGCAGGCAATATGCCCGGGAAAAGCATGTACATCCGGCACCATGATACTTTTCCGATTGATTGCACAGTGCCCGCAGACACCTTTTCCATAACCAATTCGATAGCAAGCCGGTCGGCCCTGAAATGGCCCCAGTACCAATTCATCACCTTTCATTTGATAAAACCCCGCCCAATTTAAGCCGGAAATATTTTCCATGATAAACGCGCTGGTATTTGCCATTACCGCAATAACATCGGTTTCGCTTTCGATTAATGCACGATATTGAGCTAATTTTTCTTTCATTTTTCGCTCCTACTTTTATCTTTAACTAAGATCAACAATCCGTTTTTAATGTTGCCCGTGGTGTTTCTTTAAACGTTATAATACTATTTATAATATAATATATTGTCAAGTATAATATTTATAGCGCACGAATGCAACAGTTTCCAAAGTTCAAACTTTGTTCAACTGTTGCATTTTAAAGAAACAAAATTTCGCACTTTTGCGGATGAAGATGGGCAAACGCATTAGGCGGAATAGGTAAAATCGCAGAATACTTATAGGCTGTTCAACCTTTTCTTTTGAAAATATGCGAGCATCTACTTCGTTATTTCACAAAAATTAGTCCTCGACGTGCAAAAGCACGCCTGCGGGTAATTTTTGTTCATGCCTCGTATCTGCCTCGCCTATTTTCAAAAGGCTGACGGAAAAATTATTTTCAAACATGAGATATAATTATTCTGCGGGGCAGCTAAAAGACGGTCTGATGCGTTTGCCTATCAAAATAAAATTTTTTCCTTGACAACGCAGTAGAGGCATTGTAAGATTAAACAATGTAGAGGAGGCACTGTAACATGAAAATTATTTTTTACGGCGTGCGTGATGTCGAACGGCCTATCTTTGAAGCGGTGAATAAGAAATTCGGGTACGAAATGACGTTAATCCCCGAATATCTAACCGATGAAGCAACTGCAAGAAAAGCTGCCGGACATGACGTTGTCGTATTGCGCGGAAACTGCTTTGCAACGAAGGAGCGGTTGGATATTTACAAAGAACTCGGCGTTAAATATGTAATGACCAGAACGGTTGGTGTCAACCATATTGATATACCGTATGCAAAAGAATTGGGCTTTAAAACCGCGTACGTGCCGTTCTATTCTCCGAATGCGATTGCGGAATTGGCATTGACTTTAGCGATGACACTGCTTAGGAATGTTGCCTATACCGGAAACAAGACAAAAAATAAAAACTTTATCGTCGATAAGCAGATGTTCTCGCGGGAAGTACGGAATTGTACGGTCGGTGTACTCGGCTTGGGACGAATCGGTATGACGGCAGCCAAGCTGTTTAAGGGCTTGGGCGCAAACGTTATCGGTTTTGATATTTTCCCGAAAACCGGTGTTGAAGATATCGTAATGCAGATGTCGATGGATGAAGTATTGGCAAAATCCGATATTATCACGCTTCATGCTCCGTATATCAAGGAAAACGGTAAGATTATCACCAAAGAAGCTATCGCAAAGATGAAGGATAATGTTATCCTTATCAATACGGGACGGGGAGAATTGGTTGACACCGATGCATTGGTCGAAGCGTTGGAAAGCGGAAAGATATACGCTGCGGGTATCGATACCTTGGATAACGAGGTTGAAATCTTCTTTAAAGACTTTAACGGAAAGACTTTGCCCGTTCCTGCTTTTGAAAAGCTGATCAATATGTATCCCAAGGTTATTATTACGCCGCACGTTGGTTCCTATACCGATGAAGCTGCTCTTAATATGATAGAAACAACCTTTGACAATGTTAAAGAGTATCTCGATACGGGAGATTGTAAAAATAAAATTCAATAATTCGTTGCATGGTGCGCTACAGGGAACCTCTAAAAACGTGAGTTTTTTAGATGTTTCCCTTGAAATTTACGTAACTGCATCTGTATGAGGAGGTAATAAAGATGGTTACATTTACGTTTGATATGTATCTAACGTTGGGACTGGCGATCATACTGTACCTGTTGGGAAGCGGTATTAAAGCCAAAGTCGGGATTTTGCAGAAATACTACATTCCTGCGCCGGTTATCGGAGGGACACTGTTCTCAATTGTAATGTTGATAGGTCATAATATGGGGCTGTTTACATTTACTTTTGATGGAAATTTAAAGAATTTCTTTATGGTTGTGTTCTTCACCAGCGTCGGATTCTTGGCGAGTGTTTCCGCATTGAAAAAAGGCGGTATTGCGACACTTCTGTTCTTGGCTGCTGCGGCTGTTCTTTGTGTAGTACAAGACGGCGTCGGCGTTGCTTTGGCGAAGGTGTTCGGACTTAATCCCGGTATCGGTTTGGCGGCAGGTTCTATTCCGCTGACCGGCGGACACGGTACATCGGGCGCTTTCGGTCCCTATCTGGAAGAGCGCGGTGTTAATGGGGCTACGGTTGTTGCAATCGCTTCGGCGACCTACGGTTTGGTTGCCGGCTGTCTACTCGGCGGCCCGATTGCGAAACGGCTGATGGAAAAGAATAAGCTGGTATGTAAAGAAGGTAATGCAAAAGATGCTCAGGCCCAAGCTGAAAAAGAAGAGACCTTAGCTCAGAAAGCTACAATGACTGAAAAGTCCTTCTTTAAAGCTGCCTGTATGATCGGTATTGCTATGGGTGTCGGCGGTCTTATCACACCGCTTATTAAAAAAGCGGGATTGTCTTTACCGGCATATCTGATCCCGATGCTTATCGCTGCTATTATGCGTAACGTTGTAGACTCCACCTCAAGTAAAACTCCTATCGACGAAATCGGTATTATCGGAAGCGTATGTCTCTCGTTCTTCCTTGCAATCGCATTGATGTCCATGAAGTTGTGGGAATTGGCTGACTTGGCAATTCCGCTTATCGTCATCCTTCTGGTGCAGACCGTTGTTATGGGCTTGTTTGCGTATTTTGTTACATTCAATATTTTGGGACGGGACTACGATGCGGCGGTTATGGCAACCGGTCACTGCGGTTTCGGTATGGGCGCTACTCCGAACGCTATCGCAAACATGGAAGCGTTTACATCTGTAAACGGCTTCTCTACAAAGGCGTTCTTGGCGGTTCCGCTTGTCGGTTCGCTGTTTATCGACTTTGTTAATGCATTTATCATCCAGACATTTACCAGTATCTTTGTCGGATAATTTTGCATAGCAAGTATTATAGCTAAGAGCTGAAAGTGCTTTACTGCCTCGACAGTAAAGCACTTTTTATATTATGATAGTATAAGCAATTATTATAGAAGCAACTGCTTTAAAACTACTATGTATAGGAGGTGTGGATGATTACAACAGAGTATATAAGCTTTGTTACAAGCTTATTGTCCTCTCTGCTGGGGTTAGGTATCGTATTTTTATCTCTAATCTTTTTGGCGGTTTATGTTACAATCGTTTCGAAAGTTATTTCGGCCTTAGAGAAGAATTTACCGGCTAAACCTCAAACGGCCCCTGCAGCAGCGGCTGCATCTGCTGCCGTAAGTGCAAAACCGGCTGCGGGTTCCGAAGCGGTAAAAGTTGCCGTTATTGCGGCTGCTATCAGTGAAGAACGGCGAGAACCGGTCAATTCATTCGTAATCACGAATATTAAGAAACTATAAACTATTAGGAAGGAGTATTGTGGTATGAACTATGTAGTCACTGTAAATGGTGAAAAATATGAAGTCGAAGTAGAAAGAGTCGGTGGAGGGTCTTCCTCATTGTCAAGAAGACCGCCGGAAAGAATTTCCCGCGCTGCCCAAGCAGCTCCTGTTTCACAGCCCGTTGCGGCTCCTCAGTCCGCGGCTCCTGCTCCGGCGCCTGCAGCCCCCGCTGCTTCGGGTGCGGCAGGAACCGTAGTCAGCCCGATGCCCGGTACCGTTCTTGATGTAAAAGTTAAGGAAGGAGATGCTGTTTCCGTCGGTCAGGTTGTCGTTATTTTGGAAGCTATGAAGATGGAAACCGAAATCGTATCCGAAGTTGCAGGTTCCGTAGCTGCTGTCCGTGTAAAGAAAGGAGATGCCGTCGATACGGATACCGTATTGGTAGAAGTTAAATAAGAGGTTCTGCATGGAATTCATTAAGGTTGTAGGGACGATGATGCAGCAGTCGGGCTTTGCCGCATTAACATGGCAGCAGCTCGTGATGTTTGTCATTTCGTTCATTTTAATTTATTTAGCCATCGTAAAGCAGTTCGAGCCGTTACTGCTTTTACCTATTGCTTTCGGTATGTTTTTGACGAACTTACCCTTAGCGGATTTGATGAAAGAAGCGGATCCTTGGTATACGTCCGGTGTTTTACGGATTATCTATAGCGGTATTAAGAGTAATCTTTTCCCGTGTTTGATATTCATGGGCATAGGCGCGATGACCGATTTCGGGCCGCTTATTGCAAACCCGATCAGTTTACTGCTCGGCGCGGCGGCGCAGTTCGGTATCTATATTACCTTTATGGCAGCCAGCGCCTTGCCGATTTTTACGGCTAAGCAAGCTGCCGCTATCGCCATTATCGGCGGCGCCGACGGGCCTACCTCTATTTATATCGCAAACAACTTGGCTCCCGAATTGCTGGCGCCTATTGCCGTTGCAGCCTATTCGTATATGGCTCTGATTCCGATGATTCAGCCGCCGATTATGAAGCTTTTAACGACGAAGAAAGAACGGGCGGTTAAAATGAAGCAGCTGCGGAAGGTAAGCAAGACCGAAAAAATCGTATTCCCCATCGGAACCGTTTTGTTTACTTCATTGCTGCTTCCCTCGGTTGCTCCGCTGCTCGGTATGCTGATGCTGGGCAATATCTTTAGAGAGTCCGGCGTCGTACAGCGCTTATCCGATACGGCTCAAAATGCGTTGATCAATATCGTTACGATTATGCTCGGCGTTACAGTCGGTGCTACGGCTAACGGCGCATTGTTCCTGCGGCTGCAAACTATCTCCATTATCTTTATGGGATTGTTTGCATTCTGTATGTCTACCGTCGGCGGTATTTTGCTCGGAAAGCTCTTGTATGTTGTTACCGGCGGAAAGATTAACCCGTTAATCGGTTCTGCCGGTGTTTCGGCGGTACCGATGGCCGCGCGTGTTTCTCAAACGGTCGGCGCGTCAGAAAATCCGACGAACTTCCTGTTGATGCACGCAATGGGGCCGAATGTGGCCGGTGTTATCGGATCGGCGGTTGCAGCCGGTTATTTTATGCTGATTTTCGGCAAATAGCTATCCGGAGGAAACGTTTATTATGGACGTTTCCTCTTTCTACAATATTATAGTTGGAAGGAGATGTATTATGAGTAAGGTTATGTCATTGCATGATGCAATCAAAACGTATGTAAAATCGGGCGACGTGCTTTGTTTCGGCGGTTTTACGACAAACCGTAAGCCGTATGCGGCGGTAAACGAGATCTTGCGTCAAGGTTTAGGTGATTTTATCGGATATTCCGGTCCCGCCGGCGGCGACTGGGATATGCTGATCGGTGAAGGAAGGGTGAAGGCCTTTATCAACTGCTATATTGCAAACTCCGGCTATACGAACGTGGCGCGCCGTTTCCGCCACGAAATTGAAAAAAACAAAAAAATGCAGCTGGAAGACTATTCGCAGGATGTGTTGATGCTGATGCTCCATGCCTCTTCTCTCGGCCTTCCGTATCTTCCGGTACGGCTGATGCAGGGGTCGGACTTGGTAAACAAATGGGGTATTAGTAAAGAAGAGCGTGCAAAAGACCCGCGTCTTCCAAATGATAAATTAATAGAGATGGAAAACCCCTTTAACCCCGGCGAAAAGGTTGTCGCTGTTCCGGTGCCGCGCTTGGACACTGCGATTATTCACGTGCAAAAGGCTTCTATTGACGGAACCTGTTCGATTGAGGGTGATGAATTCCACGATATTGACATCGCGATTGCTGCAAAAAAATGTATCGTAACCTGCGAAGAGCTCGTAACCGAAGAAGAAATCAGAAAAGACCCGAGTAAAAACTCAATTCCGCAGTTCTGCGTCGATGCGGTTGTTCACACTCCCTACGGCGCTCATCCCGCTCAGTGCTATAACTATTATGACTACGATGCGAATTTCTTTAAAATGTATGACAGTGTTACCAAGACCGAAGAGGATTTTAAAGCTTATCTGCAGGAATGGGTATACGGCGTAAAAGATCATACCGAATATATCGATAAACTGGGCGCGAGCAGATTGGCGAAGCTGCATGTGGTACCGGGCTTCGGCTATGCGGCAAAGCTTGTAAAGGAGGATAAGTAAGATGGCAAATTATAAGAACTATACCAATAAAGAGATGCAGGCGATTACAATCGCGAAGACCATTAAAGACGGTCAGATTGTTATTGTAGGAACAGGTCTTCCTTTAATCGGAGCTTCGTTGGCAAAACGGATCTTTGCTCCGAATTGCCGGCTGATTGTGGAAAGCGGTTTGATGGATTGCGCTCCGGTTGAAGTACCCCGCAGTGTCGGCGATAACCGGCTGATGGCTCACTGCGGTGTACAATGGCCGAACGTCCGCTTTATCGGGTTTGAAGCAAACGAATGGCTCAATGATAACGATCGTATGATCGCCTTTATCGGCGGTGCACAGATTGATCCTTTCGGCAACGTAAACTCAACCTGTATCGGCGACTATCATAATCCTATTACCCGTTTTACCGGTTCCGGTGGCGCAAACGGTATTGCGACCTATTCAAACACCGTCATTATGATGCAGCATGAAAAACGCCGCTTTATCGACAAGATCGACTACATCACCAGCGCCGGATGGGGAGACGGCCCCGGCGGACGTGAGAAGCTCGGTCTTCCGGGAAACAGAGGCCCGATCGCCGTTGTTACCGACCGCGGTATCCTCAAGTTTGACGATAAGACCAAACGGATGTACTTAGCGGGATATTATCCGACTTCTTCCCCCGAAGACGTACTGGAAAACACCGGTTTTGACCTCGATGTTTCCAAGGCTGTTCTGCTTGAGGCGCCGAGCGAAGACGTTATTAAGATGATCCGCGAGGAAATCGATCCCGGGCAGGCATTTATCAAAGTTCCTGTCGAAGAGTAAGTATCAAGGTAGGGTAAACACATCAGGCTATTTTTTAGCAGCCCCGCAGAATATAAGGGGGCCGTTCAACCTTTCCTTTTGAAAATATGCATACCGTCTACGGCTTAGATTTAGATGCGATGTTTAAAATTAAGTCATTACTGTGTAAAGACTTGATTTTAAACTCGCGGGGATGTCGAAAAAGTAACCAA
>NZ_CALHGC010000231.1 GCF_938029485.1 uncultured Treponema sp.
TTATCCATTTGCTGGAAAGATGTGCGAAATTTTAGATAAAATTTCGCACAGAAGGAATGTAAACGCATCAGACTGTTTTTTGAAGCAATCAGCGACGGTTGTCCTGAACGGCAAGACTGATTGGCCTGCATACAACCTATAAGATAATCATTTTTATCGCTTCAGCTTCCGCAATGCGCAGCTCAGCCGTTCGAGAGTTTCGGTAATGACCGAGGCGGGGGCGGCAAGGTTAATCCGTTCAAACCCTCTGCCTTCGTCGCCGAAGATATATCCTTCATCTAAGAATACTTGAGCGGTCTGCGTCATAAAGGTTTCCAAAGCCTTGTGTTCCATTCCCAGCGCCTTAAAATCGAGCCATTGCAAATACGTGCCTTCGATGAGCGGCGCTTTAATTTCGGAATGCTGCGTTTGGAAAAATTGCTGCACGAGGCGCTGATTGGCATCGATGACGGACAAAAATTCGTCGAGCCACGCCGCGCACTGCGTATAGCAAATTTCGCAGGCCTTATAGCTCAATGCCGTGAACAATGCTCCCGACCCAAGCTCTTGGGCGTTTACAAAAGTTTTCCGCATATCCTCATTTTTAATGATGATATTGCTGATTCCCAAACCTGCAATGTTAAACGTCTTTGAAGGCGCGGTAAAAGTGATAGTCCGCTCGGCAAGCTCATCTCCTAACGATTGAAAAACGGTGTGCCGATACCCCGGCATGACGATATCGAAATGGATTTCATCCGAAAACAACCGAAGATTATGCTTTAATATGATTTCTTCTATTTTATGCAGTTCTTCTTTTGTCCACACTCTGCCGACCGGATTATGAGGAGAGCAAAAAAGCAGCGCCTTATTATGCGGATCCGCAGCGAGCCGTTCCAATGCATCAAAATCAATCGTATAACGGCCGCCGTTCTCCTGCAGCGAACAGGCTATAACGTTTCGTCCTTGCAAGCGAATTGCCCTAAAAAACGGATAATACACCGGCGGCAGTAGGATAACGCCGTCCCCCGGTTCGGTAAAAGCTCTGACTGCATTAAAAATCGCAGGTACAATACCTGCCGTCGGAACAATCCAATCGGGTTCAATCTCCCAATTATGCCGTATCTTCATCCAATTTTGCACCGCCTCTTTATATGCAGCAGTCGGCCCCGTATAGCCAAGTACAGTGTTATCAAGAAAGTGCTTGAGTCCTTCCGTTAGTTCCGGCGGCATTTTAAATTCCATATCGGCAACCGAAAGCGGCACAACAGACGAATCAACGTGCGGATTTACCTGATACATCGCATCCCATTTACGCGAACCTGTACCGGCTCTGTTTATTCTTGTCGTAAAATCATATTTCATACTCATTTCTCCTAATGAACCTATCATATTGTCTCATAAGGCGGATAATGCCTCTAAACTAAAAAGCCGATTGAACACCTGTCGTGTTTAATCGGCCTTTTTCTCGGTATCGATTTTCCGTTTTTTACTTTATCGCTTCCTCGAGGTTATCCGCATTCAAAAGACGGATATTGTTTGCGGTATCCTGTACAAGCAAGCCTCTTTCCGTAACGCTTATTGCCGTGTACGGAAGGACGTTTACCGTCGACTTTGCTTGTACCTCAAGATTATCGTTAAAGCGTGCAAGATAATACTTACCCGATTGCTCAATAACCGCATAGTAGCTGCCATCAGCCTGTATTAAAAGACTTTGCTCTGCAACGGGGACGGTAGCCTGTTTAGTCATTTCGAGCGTGCGGGGGTTAATGCCCACCAGCGTAATCATCTGGTTTCCGGATTTTGAACCGGCAATCGCAATAAATGAATCCGTCCCTTCAATAAGAACCCGTCCGCGTATCGTATTAAGCGGCGAGGTTTTCAGCGGTTTTTCCGTTTTAAGATCGAGCAATACCACTTCCGAAAGCATGGAACCGGAATCGACTACTTTCAACACGGCGCCTGGCAATGCGGAGGCAAACGCTGCTTCATCTTGAGCTTTTCGTTCCGCCCGTTTTTCTTCGATAATTTCCCTCGTATCCGCCGCCACGTCTTTCCGGTCGCTTTGAGCTTCCTGCTCTTTCGCATCGGCAAACTGTTTTTCGGAAGAAGCCGCTTGCTCTTTATCTTGGGCTTGTTTTGAAGCTTCATCGGCGGATTTCCGCTTTGCATCCGCTTCTTTCTGTTTTGCCGCCGCTTCCTGATCGTCTTTTTTCGCTGCATTTGCTTTTTCGGCGGCAGCTTTATCTTTATCGCTTGCTTCCTGCTTATTTTTTGCGGCTTCCTGCTGTTTTCTTGCAGCTTCTTCGGCAGCTTTGCTGTCATTGGGATTCTTTTGAGCTTGCTTCTGTGCCGCAGCTGCATCCTTTTCGGATTGAGCCGCTTTTTTCTTTGCCGCTTCCGCATCTTTTCGGGCTTTTTCCGCATCTTGCTTTGATTGATCCGCAGCCGTTTTTGATTTGTCGGCTTCTTTTTGTGCGGCGGCTGCTTCATTTTGTTTGGCATCAGCGTCTTTCCGGGCTGCATCAGCATCTTTCCGTGCAACATCCGCACGATCGCGGGCGGCACTGCTTTCCCGTTCTTTCAAATCAATCATGTCTTTGCGGGCGGCAATATCCCTATTGTCCTGCTCGCGCATCTTGTTAACAACGTTTTTATCGGAGATCGACTTCGTATCGACCGCACTTAACGTACCGCTATACTTCTGATCGGAAAGCGGTATAACAATCTGCGTATTTCCCGGCCATTCATCATAGCGCAGTGCAAGACCGGCTTTGCCGGCAGTCAAATTCTTGACAACGACCGCTTTATACTTACTTTTGAACATATTCAGATCGCCGCGGTATACCGCATTATAAATCGTTACAAAGTGAGCAATTGTTCTTGCATCTTTTTCGGAGTATCCGTAAGCGCGCCGTAAATAAGCGGCAATAATGACCCGTAAATTGTTGATATGGTCTACGCTAGCTCCGCTTCCGATAATTATAATATCCGCTTCAAGACCGGTTTCTACTGAAGAATCAACGGCATGGATAACGGCATAGCGGTTCATATCACCGGCGCGGCCGCGTTGAGCAGCTCCGCTAAGCGACTCTCCGATTTCGGCGATTGCCCGCAGTGTATCGATTTCGGCATGAGGCCCTGTATAGTTGATAAATTCAATCGGCGTATTTTCTGCCTGCCTCAGTTCATTTTGATCGACCTCTATCGCGAAAGCCGTACCGACAAAGGCAAGTGTACAAAGGCATACAAGCGCTATTCTTTTCATCGAACAACCCCTTTATGTGAAAATAATAGGAAATCTCTAAAAGTTCAGTTGTTAGAGATTTGCAATACAGAGAAATTCCGAACCTTTAGGATGTATTCCCGACGGAAGAAAGATTCTCGGTAAAACAACGTTCGGCACTATTCTACTATAGTTTCTATTTTTTGTCTTGCGTACTGTTTAATATTTTCGGGAAAGGCGCCTGCAGCAATCGTAAAAAGCGCTTTAACGGCAGAGCCTGCTGTTTGTTTATCGCCGTACTTTGCAATTTCGACCAAGGCATCGCAGGCGGCATAAACCGGTTCATAGGAACGTACTCCGCAGCGTTGCAATAATAGCTGAATCGCTTCGATTGAGTTCCCGTCAGGGTCGGATGCAATAAAACCCAACGCACGGATGATTGCAACGGCTAAAGTAGGCTCGGTGGTTTTTGCCGCCTCATCCAGCAAAATAGTACGGTATTCCAACGATTCCAATAAACCGAGCAGTTCCGCTGCCCGCGCCCGTTCATAAATGGTAAAATCGTATGGAAAATATGCTGCCCGCTGATTATTCGTTAAAATAGTTTGCAAAGTCAGCGCGTAGGCAGCTTCATCCGTACCGATCGCTCCCTTTGTAATAGCATCATCGATACCTGCTAAAAGAGTTGCAGTGTCTCCGTAAGGAACAAAAAAGGGCAGGGTCTGTGTTTTTTCTTGTATTCTTAAAATTTGATACTGAGGCAGTTCTTTCGGCTGAGGATTAGTTTGCATAATCTTTGTATCTAAGCGCCAGCTGTTGATAACCCAATCATCGATAGCAATAAGGATGCCGTTCGGCGTGATAACAGGCAAAAAAGCGGATGCGGGGATCTTTTGTTCCCGCTTTACGGTTCCCGTTCCGCTGATAATTGCCGCAAAGCCTTTACAGGCGATGTAGTATTCACCGTCCGTTTTGGAATAATATACCGGCAGCGTTATGCGGCTATTTAATTTCGCCGTCAGGTTGATTGTATTAGAGGCAATGCTTCTCGCCGAAATGGTGCCGTCGGCATATATGCACACCAGTTCATCGTCGGAGTTTTGCATAAATAGCGGCGCCGGTTCCTGTGTTTGCCAGACGGCAAAACCATCGCTCGTTTCAGCGGCGTCAGCCTCGTTCCCGCAGGAGCCGGTTTCGCTGCGGTAATAAGCGAGGATACCGTCGCCGGTACCTATCACATATCCGTATGGAGCAGCGGAGAGTGCGGTAATATCTTTTTTTAAGGTCTTTGCGTTTAACACTTGTCCGGTGAGGGAGACGGTTAAAAAATCTTTGTTCGTAAGTGTTAGTAACAATGACGCCGCATCCGTTTCGCACAGCTGCCGCGCAGGAGAGGCGGAGAGTTTTATCTGCCATTTGAGTTTGCCTTTTACGGAAAAACAGTAAAGGTTTGATTTAGTGAGTACGCATATTCTACCGTCGGTTGTGCTGTAGGGTGCATACAGCGCCGGCTCCGGCAGCCGTACCGACCACAGATAAATCCCCTGACCGGAAACTGCTTGCAGCATTTTCGACGCATCTGCAATAATCAATATACCCGAATGTGATACGGTCAAAAACGGTTTTATTGTCCGTTCAATATTCCGCCGCCACACAAAAGAACCGGTATAATCAATGCAGTTAAGCGCTTGATCGGAACTTAAAGTGTAAAGATATTCTCCGTGTAAAACAGGATCGCAGAGCGTTTCACCCGCCATAACCACCGACCATTGTGCCTGTTCGGTTTGTGCAATCAGTAATTCGACCGGAATAAACAAAAAAATAAACGATAAGAGTGCGGCAAATAGGATATTTAAAAGGCTCGGCGTTTTTTTCATCGGGTAAAAATTCCTAAAAGTTCGCAATGGTGTGTCTGCGGATAAAAGTCAAATAAGCGATACTCGATAAATCGATAGCCCAATGCGGTTAATTTTTTTGCATCGCGGACAAAGGTTGCGGGGTCGCATGAAACATAGTGAATACGCGGTATTTTTGCGTACCCCAGATATGTAAGCACCCGTTCGTGGATGCCCTGCCGCGGCGGATCGATAACGGCGGCATCATATTTCAGCTGTGCGGCGGGGATATCCGGCCATCCTGCATCGGAAACGGTATGGAAAAAGCAGCGGCAAGAGCTGTTTTTTTCCGCAATAATCCGGTTGAGATTTTGCTGTGCCGTGATAAGCGCCCGTTCGTTGTGCTCCACCAAATGGAGTTCGGCTGCTTTTTCCGTTAAAAAAGCTGAAAATGTACCGACGCCTGCATAAAAATCGAGTATCCGCGTACACGAAGGTAAATCTGATACGAAGTCGATCAGTTTTTCAAGCATTGCAATATTCGATTGAAAAAAGCCGAATACGCTAAAATTCAACACGACATCTTTTACACGCGCCGAAGCGTTGGGATTAACCGGACTGTAGACAGTATCTTGTGCGAAAACATGGTACCGATCTTTGTCAATCTTTTTATTGCGGGAGAAAAGTTTTTGCAGTGTGCCTTGCTGCAACACGGTACGCAACGTATGCGCCGCGATGGGGCAATCTTGTACAGAGATAACGGTGTTGCTTGCAAATCCGTGCATTCCGATTGTTCCGTTTTTATCTGCATGAAATTGAAACCTGTTCCGGTATTCCCATGCCGGTCCTGCGATAAAAACCGGCGGACGTTCGGGGGCAATATGTGCTCGGTTAAAAAGCTCTTCTACCATTGCTTGACGGAGTGTTTGCTGATATGCGTCATCAGCCATTTGCAGATTACATCCGCCGCATTGCCCGAAATACGGGCAGGACGGTTCAGTTCGGTGTGGAGAAGGGGTAATGATTTTTTTAATAACGGCTTCGCTGTAATCGCGTCTGTTTGCCGTAACAGTGATGTCGAGTTTTTCATCGGGGAGCGCAAAAGGGATAAATATCGTTTTCCCGTCTAGCCGCGCAAGAGCTTTCCCTCCGAATACGATCTTTTCCGTAGTAACTCGCATGAAATGCAGTATACAGGAAACCGGAGATTTTATAAAGGCGGTCGGCTATAGGCGAAGTATAGAAGGAGCTGCACAGTTGGTCGCCAATGTAGACTTGGTTCCTAAGGTTCGAAAGGAAACAGCCGCTCTATTTCACCACGATATTGCCTTTGGAATCTGCAATGGAAATACGCGCGACAACCGAATAATTAAAATCAAGATAATCATCTTGAATGCCGTCGGAAAAGATGATGCCGTTTTCTCCCATCCTCGATTCGACACAAAAATCCGTACCGGGGGTGATAGAACCGAAAATAATCTTTGTACCGGTATTGACGCTCGGGAACGGTTCCCGCACGGCAAAGGTGAGCTGTTCTTTGCCCCAATCGATGACGGACTTCGCTTTAATTGCGAGCGATTGTTTTGATAAGCGGCCGGTAATTCCCGAAGCACCTGCCAATACGCTTTTCATCCAACCGGAACGTCCGAGCGGCGTAGAAACGATAATGCCGCTTGAAGATTGATTTTCTACGGCTCCGTCAACCGTAATAGCATACCGTGCCGACGCATGATTTTTAACACCGATAAAAAAATCGTTGACGGCATACAGCACCTGATTATCGGAAAGCTGTACTTTCGCTTTGGTAACCTGCTTTACGGTTGCCTCATCATTCAACGCCTGCCTGATAACCGTTCCGGCTTCATCTACGGAAAACTGAGACAGGACGCCGTCCCACCTGCTCGGGTCGGGATTGATGCCGATCAGTTTTTGCGCTTCCAGATATTTCAGTGTATTGGCGATAAGGCCGTCCTGTCCGACGGTGATAACCGTATCATTTTTGCCGAATATAAAATTCGGTAAAAATTTCCAGTCGATAACTTGTACGTTGCCGATACCTTGCGCGGTTTTTACCAGCCTATCCAATACCGCATAGTACGTTTCGTGTTCCGCTTCATAATCCTTAAAATCCGCATTCAGATGTTCGATGTAAAATTGAGCCTGCTGCTTTGTATTAAACCGCGCGACAAGCGCATCCAAACGAGTCGGACGGCGGATAATAATCAGCCTGTCCATTATTTTTTCATCAGCTGCTGTAATAGTTCCGAACTGATGTTCAGTTCACCGATTTTACCGGCATTTTCCGCGAGTCCGGTAAACGCATTTGCGATCAGCTTTTCGGGCGCCATACCGATTGAAGAAAGCGCTTTGATAATTTCGGGATTGATCTTGGACATCGGCTCCAGAACGGCGTTCAGTGAATAGGCTTTAATATCCGCCTCGGTCTTCTTGTTCTTAACGGAAATTTCAATAAGCTTCGCATTTTCCTGCTCCTGCTTAATTTTGAACGCCATATCTTCCTGTAAAATAACCCGCTTCTTTTCTTGAACCGCTCGTTTCCCCTCCATGTGCGCTTCCATAATTTGCCGCTGTTTTTCTTCAACTGCGATCTGCGTATTCAATTCATTTTCTTTTATTTTCCGCTCCTGCTCTACCGCTGCATTACTTCAAATTTTACAAATCGCAATCCGAACATATCGGCTCTCCTCTGATAACTGATACAGCATAATGCAATGACTTTTTATACTTAATCCAATCTTTTTATTTTGATAAACCGTACTTCTTGCCTGTAAGCGATCACCATTGTAAGAATTGAGGACAGTATTAAGACTCCGCCGTTTATCAATAGATCTCTTCTAACCAGCTTTGCGATGTCCGGTTCAATGAATATAAGATCCGGCGTTTCTTTTAAAACGTCAAAGAAACTAATAAGTTCATTCTCGGGGTTTTCGTGTACTACCTCGTAGATACGCCAGCCGTATTCCAATACGGTTGCCGCTGCGAGCGCGATGCACAACACAATAAAAATCATAACGATGGCTTTTACGGTTGTTTTTTTTCCCAACCGTTTATATACAGCATAGGATATTGCGCTGAGTACGACTGGAATCGCCCAAACATAGAGGTTCATTTTTCCGACGATAACATACAGTATGATTCCCGCTAATGCAACGCCGATAACGCCCAATGTACCGAGTAAAAAATTTTCTTGCGTGTTTTTGTCTTTTTCTTTTTGATCGGTAAGATCGGCTTCTTTTTCCGCCCGCTCTGCCTCGGTTAGGTACAGGTACTGTTGTCCTATTTGAAACAACCGTATCGTTCCATCATTTTTACCATAGATAAATCCGCCGGATTTATACTTATTCTCTATCAGGAATGGGATAACGGTATCATTCAGCAAATCAAATGTTTTCTTATAGTTCCCTAATGCCGGCGTAGGATATTCAAGGATTAATGTTGCGTTATCGATATGCGTTTTTACCTTTTTTATTTCGCAAAGCCGCGACTGCAAGAGAGCGAACAAGTCTTCTCCATTTTCTGCCTTAGAAGCGCCGATGGTAAGGATACATTTCTTCGCATTGGCATCTACGTGAAAAATCGTATAAAACCCTTGCAGCATTCCTGCATATACATTCTTATATTTTTTAAATTGATAATCTTTAGATAAAAAGTCTAAACTTCCCATGAGTGTTCCTCTTTGAGTAAATAAGCTGCGCCGCAAATAATGAGGTGCTTTTGAAAATGAATTCTTCTGTGACTATAGGGTATGTCTAAAAAGATAAAGAGACGAAAGGCTGTACGAACCGTATCTGCTCATGTCTGTACGGCTCACTCCGTATCACCGGAACTTATCATAGCTTCCGTCTCTTCTCGTTTAGGATCAGCTTATGCGATAATGCCCATCTCTTTTCCGACTTTTTCGAAGATGGCGATAGCGCGGTCGAGCTGTTCGGTGGTGTGTCCTGCCGTTACCATACAGCGGACGCGTCCGGTACCTTTGGGTACGGTGGGGAACACGATCGGCCCGATGAATAAGCCGTTATCAAACAGCTTTTTGGAAAACTCAAGGGTTTTCGCTTCTTCTCCGATGATGACCGGCGTAATGGGGGTTTCGCTGTGTCCGGTGTTAAAGCCGAGGCGGGCGAGCTTTTCTTTGAAGTAGCGGGCGTTTGTCCACAGCCGGTCGGTGTATTCGGTTGATTCCATGAGCATTTTGATGGCTTCGATACAGGCCCCGATAGCGGCGGGGGGGAGTCCGGTGGAGAATAGGAAGGGGCGGCCGCGGTTTTTCAGCCAGTCGATGCTGACTTGCTTACCGGCAACGTAGCCGCCGACAACGCCGATTGCCTTGGAGAGGGTGCCGATTGCAAAGTCTACTCTGCCGTGCAGGTGGAAGTGGTCAACGGAGCCGCGTCCGCTTTCGCCTAATACACCGCTTGCGTGGGCATCATCCACGTAGGCTAAGCACTCGTATTTTTCTGCAAGTGCAACGATTTCCGGCAGCTTGGCAATGTCGCCGTCCATAGAGAACACGCCGTCGGTGATGATGAGGATGTTGCGGTAGTTGGGGCGCTTTTCTTTTAACACTCGCTCTAAGTCTGCCATGTCGGAGTGCTTAAACACTGCCTTATCGGCTTTTGAAAGGCGGGAGCCGTCGATGATGGACGCATGGTTTAATTCGTCGGATAGGATGAGGTCGCCCTTGTCGGTAACTGCTTGGATAACCCCGGCATTGCAGTTAAAACCTGACTGGAAGGTGAGTACTGCTTCTTCCCGCTTGAACTTTGCCAGCAGTTCTTCCAGCTCATCGTGGATTTTCATGTTGCCGATGATGGGGCGGACAGCACCGGCTCCCGCGCCGTAGGTTTCGATCGCTGCGATTGCCGCCTTCTTTAAACGGGGATGGTTTGCAAAGCCTAGATAGTTATTTGATGAAAGGTTGATAACTTTCTTTCCATTGATAACGCATTCTGCTTCGTTCGGTCCGTCAAGGGTTACCGGTACCTTATACAAGCCTTGATCTTTTAATTCCTGTACTTTTTGTTGTAAAAAAGCCATTTCGTGAATATTGCTCATTGTTTTCTCCTCTTCAATGAAATTTAATGCTCATTGGAACGTTTCTTTATTTCCGTGCCGACTGATACGCAACGCCGAGTCGCTTGCTCAGTTTTTCCAGCATATCGACGGTCATGGTTTCCAGTGTGTATTCGGGTTTCCAGTTCCATTCATTCCGTGCGCAGGTGTCGTCAATGGAGTTCGGCCATGAATCGGCGATTGCCTGCCGCATGGGGTCAACCTTGTAGGTTATCTGAAATTCCGGGATGTGCTTTTTGATTTCCGCTGCGATAATTTCCGGTGTGAAGCTCATGGACGCGATATTAAAGGCGTTGCGGTGGACTAAGTTTGCCTCATCTGTTTCCAAAAGCTGCTGTACTGCTTTAAGGGCATCGGGCATATACATCATGTCCATATAGGTGCCTTCTTTAATAAAGCATTCGTATTTTTTATTCTTGAGCGCTTCGTAATAAATGTCAACAGCATAGTCGGTAGTGCCGCCGCCGGGTAGGGTAGTGTACGAAATAAGACCGGGGAAACGAACGCCGCGGGTGTCTACGCCGAAGCGCTTGTGGTAGTAGTCGCAGAGCAGCTCACCTGAGACCTTTGTTACGCCGTACATTGATGTCGGGCGCTGAATGGTGTCTTGCGGGGTTTTATCCTGCGGGGTACCCGGTCCGAAGGCCGCGATGGAGCTGGGAACAAAGAACCGGTATTTGTTTTCCCGAGCGATTTCCAGCATATTATATAATCCGTGGATATTGATGTTGAATGCCATTTGCGGATCGCGTTCTGCAACAGCGGAAAGAAGCGCTGCTAAGTGAATGACGGCATCTACTTTATATTTTTTACATACATCGGCAACCTTCTGCGGTTCCAATACGTTCAGCTGCTCAAAAGGCCCGGATTCAAGGACTTCCGGCATGTCTTTTTTAACTACATCACTTGCAATTACATTGCTACCGCCGTAGGTCTTGCGCAGGTGCATAACCAGCTCACTGCCGATCTGACCGAGTGCTCCAGTTACCAGTATCGTTTTCATATAATCTCCTCAGATAATACAAATAAAATTGGTGTGATAAATTAAACGGAACTCATGTAGACGTTCAATTCTAATCGATATATTTAGTATATCACCGTTTTATCGATTTTGCTATAATAAAATAATGAATGACACTATTTTGACAGATGAAGCCAAGGGCTTCACGAAGAAAAAGAATTTCTTGCCGGTTCTTTCCGGACTCTTTGTCGGTGTATTGGTTCTGTCAAATATTTTGGCAGTAAAGATGGTGCAGATCGGTCCGTTTGTATTTGACGGCGGTACGCTGCTTTTTCCGTTTTCCTACATATTCGGTGATGTACTCACTGAGGTGTACGGATATCGGGATACGCGGAAGGTTATTTGGACGGGCTTTGTCGTCCTTATTTTTATGGCATTCAATGTCTGGTTGGTGAGTATTTTGCCGGCAGAGGGCGGCTGGAATCTGCAAAGCGATTTTAATAATATTTTGCTGCAAATGCCCCGCATCAGCGCAGGTAGTATCTGCGGTTACTTTATCGGTGAGTACAGCAATTCTACCGTTCTTTCTAAAATGAAGGTGCTTACCGGCGGCAAATACCTGTGGATGCGCACCATCGGCTCTACTCTGGTAGGTGAGCTGCTCGACAGCGTTGTCTTTGTGGTGATTGCCTTTTCAGGATTATACGCTTCTTCTGTTTTAGTTGTGATGGCTTTTTCCAACTATCTTTTTAAAACGATGATAGAAGTTGTCTGTACGCCGTTTACCTATCTGGTTGTAAATTTCTTTAAAAAACACGAACAGATCGATACGTTTGATTATGGGGTTCATTATAACCCCCTCCCCCAGTCCTTTTGAAATATACGGCGCATCTACCGTCAAAACTATACATCCGTGTATAGTTTTGACTACGAGTTTCGCGTAACCGCGAAACATCGCTTCTGGTTGATACGAGCGGCATCCATGCCGCTGCTGCAAACAGTCCTCGACGTATCAGAAGCGGCACGGAAGCCGCTGGTTCCAAGCCGAATCGAGTTCGCAGTGCGAACTCGCAGCTAAAGAATGTACAGGAGATACATTCTTTAGCGTGCCTGCGGTACTTTTTTGCCGTTCTCCTTGTATCTACATCGTCTATTTCAAAAGGCTTACGGAAAGGTTCCGTTCTCTAAAATGGCTGGGTAAACACATCAGACGCGGCTTCCGGAAGTCTAAACTCCGGAGCCGGTCTTTTTAGAACGAGCGAGACGGGAGCCCCAAGTCGAAAGTTCTATGAAAGGACAGGAAGTATCCGGCTCTTGCTGTGCATCGGCTTCGTTTTTATCAATATGGCCGATAAAGCTACTCTTGCACAAATATCTAAATGAAAGACAAATAACACAGATAATAATCCCGCCGATTAAAAGCCACCATCCTTTAAGATTTTGAAATTGTTTAACTACCGAATTAAGCTCTGCAATATCCATGAGGATCTTTATAAGCACGATGAGCCAAAATAGTATTACCGCGAAAGTGGTTATATTCATTATTTTGGAAACCGAAAAAGGATAGGCTTTTAACGGGTTGCATGGTTTATTATGAGCATCATCATAGTGTGCATAGTCATAAATCGGTCCCATCAGCGGTCTTTGCAATGCAGCAATATGTGCTTCCCAATTTTTTTGCCAAAAGAGACTGCCTCGGCAAATCAGATGCCATGCGATTGCAAAAACAAGGCCTGCAAAGGCGATAATCAATGCATAGAAATAACTGCCTTGTATCAGATTGGTTATAGCATCATCCAACGAATGTCCTTTTTTAGAGAGTCTTGTTATGAGCAGGTTGTAAATGCCGGATGCATTCGTCACGGTATAGAGGCCGACAAATGCCGCACCGGTTAGCAGCATAAACATATTGGAACGCTTCCAAAACAGGCCGATTTCAAATTCTCTTGTCCGTATTGCAAAGTCCAATGCTTTTTCCAACTTAGGATTAGGGATATTGCCGGTAGGAGCATTCTCCTCGCCTTCGGACTGCGCATTTTGAGGCTCGTCGGGAAGGCCGAACGCTCTTTTATAGTCATCCGTAGTGATTTTCCACGCTTTTATTGTTTTGTTCTTTTTACGGTTGCAACACATTATTTTCTCCTTCTCAGGCGGTTCCAGCCGCCTGAACATAAACATTTTTCCCGCGGCACAAAACGTCCGCGGATATATTTCCGTTCCTATTTGGAACTACTGACAGAATGTCAGAAGCCTGCGATACAACAAACTCGACAAGGGTCGTACTTGGCACAGTTTTCAACTTTGTTGCCGTCAAGATCTACAGTCCACGCGAGACGATTGCTGTCGGAAAACTGCGATGACGACCAATACCAGTCCGTACCAAGCAAGGTATCTGCATAAGCGCTTCCGCCCGACAGATTGTGTATTGCCTCTAGGCTTACATTGATTGGATCACGGTTCTTATACACCTCACATAATTCTGCAATGCTCGGCATATACCATGCAATATTTGTACCATACTTTGTGTTATATTGCTGTACCCAATTAAACGCCGGATAATTCTTTGCCGCATCTGCAGTTCCTGCGGAATCTATCGACTTAATATACCCCCAGTTATCGCTGCCGTCCGTATCACCGGAAAACGTTGACGTCGCAGCAGATCCCTCTCCGTACTCGCTCGGCTTACAGACAATATCTTCAAACTTCGTGTAATGGCCGGTGCTGTCCTCCTTTGCCCATCTAAGGTTTTTGCCTATATGTAGCGCGATACCGAGGTGCTTTCCATTCAACTTGCCGGCAATAACCGCTACCGGCGGGTTGGCCGGATCGATTTTACGATATGTCTCCTTAGTTCTATACGTTCCGTCCTTTAATACGATTACGCCTACCTCTTTTTCAATCTTTTTAAATTGAACGGTTACGTTCGTTTTTGCTGTAATAGCATATTCATACGTTACATTACGCCCGACAGCCGATACGGGATTGCCATTCAACATCCACTGTTCTACGGCATACCCGTCTGCCGGTTCTGCCGTAAACATTACCGTTTTACCGTGTTCTACTTGAGCACCGGAAGTAATTTCGCTTCCACTCTCTTTTACCTTTGCCTTCAACGCACCGTTTTCACCGTCTACGCTAAAAATTACCGGATATGTGTTTATTTCCCACTTTGCCCAGAAGTCTTTATTCCCCGTGCTGCCTTTTTTAATCTCTGTTACGGCATCACCGGTACAGGCTTCATTATCAAACCAGCCTTTAAAAGTATAGCCTGTTCTATCGGCCGGGTTAAGCGTTATCGTTTTCGTTTCTACATTGTAGCTTGCAGGGTTACTTGGATCGTTTATTCCGTCATCAAAGTGATAGGTAATAGTATAATCACCCTCAAGCTTTGATACGGCAAAAACGGTTGTATTTTCCGTAAAAACGTACTCATCGGTTAATACTTTACCGTCCTTATTGCCGACGTTCCAACGTAATAATTCATAGCCATCTTTATACGTTACTTTTACTTTTTCCTTAACCGTTTTCCATACAGATCCCTTATCAACCTGAAAGGTTTTCGGTTCCTGCACGATTACCTGCTCATCTCCCTGCACGGTAACGGTGATTTTGACAGCCGCGGGAGAAGAATTATCTTTGGTACTAATATTTTGCTTACAGCCGAAAAGAATACTTGCGCTTGCAATCAGTGCGAGTACGCCGAAGAGCCGGCTATATTTTTGTTTCATTTTAAACTCCTAATTTGATGGGCTTATGCCCTTTTTAGTTAATGGGATGATGTTATATCGCGTTTATGTACCGGCATACCGCAATGAGATATGCCGGTATTCCGGCTCTTACGGCGGCTTTTTGACGGCGAGATGAGGCAAAGACAATACCGCAGTGTGAGCGGTTTCTTTGGTTAAAGGTTGAGGTACATATACTGTTATGTTTAGGAAGAAGCTGCATTGCGCGGCGGCGATAGAAATGTGAAAATTATACTGAGCGCAGGATGAGGTGTGTGCGGCGGCTAGGCCGCTGGCTGTATGTAACGGATTAGAATGAAGAGGAGAATAGGCCCTTACGCTGAGCGCTTGTGAGCTGTGAGCTGTGAGCTGTGAGCTGTGAGCTGTGAGCTGTGAGCTGTGAG
>NZ_CALHGC010000232.1 GCF_938029485.1 uncultured Treponema sp.
CTACCCTGCCAATGCCTGTTGTACAATTTCCGTTAAAACAGCTCGTAAATCCGTTTGCTCACCTGCAGTGATGTATATCGTGCTGTTATAAGAATTGTATGTAAGCGAATTGATGATAAGCTGCGTTGCAGCGATATGCTGTATCGTCGTTTCTTTCAACTCAATACGCTGTTGAAAACGTGAGAAAAATTCCGCAAAAAGGTCTTTGAAATAATCCTCCCGAAAGCTGCTGGATAATAGAGCCTGAAGTTTTCGACTTTACCTCTACACCACCTTCCAACGCCCGCGTAATCTTTGAAAGCTCTGCCATATTCCCCTCTAAATTATCATAGAGGTTTTTCAGTTTCTCAATCGTACCGGTTACTTCATCTCCTGTGATTTTTCCGTCTTTCATAATCTCCGTAATAATCGCATCGACTTTCTTTTTTATTCCGGCACTTTCGATGGCAGATTGAATAATTGCCTTTTTCATTTCGGAAGCGAAGTTTTTTTTAAAACTGCCCCAATCGGCGTTATAAGCAGCTTCTCCGAGTGCATTAGTAAGCGCGGATGTAATTGCAGATCCGACCGCTTCCCATTCTTTTTTTGCCGTTCCGGCAGAAAGACCGAAGCGTTCATTCATTTCATCAAAAACTTTTCCGGCTTCTTTGCCGATCGTTTCTATTTGTTTTAAACCTTCTTCATAAGTAATATTTCCTTTTTCAACATTATCAAAGACTTGTGCCATTCTTTGCGAAATGGTGTTTTTTACCGCCTTATTAACAAGCGCTTCATATAGCTGTTCTCGTAAAGCCCTTTTAAAATCTTTCATATCGCGGGTTTTTACATACCCTGCTAAGGCTGAATCAAGGCTGCCGATATAGTTTGAAAGAGGATCGACATTTTTGCTTGCAATGCCTGCATCTCTTAACCCTTTTTCGATTGCTCGCTGTGCAAAATCTTTCCACTTTTTTGCCATCTCATAATCGCCCGCCCGCATCGCATCGTTGTATTTTTTCATTACTTCGGCGACCGTATGATGCGCTGTTTCTGTCGTATAATAAGTTTCTTCTTTTTTGAACCATCCAAGAGGATCTAACTTATGCTTAATCGTTCGTGTTCGCTTTTGTTGATAGGTATATGCCGATTCTGTTTTTAAATCTTTTATTTTATCTAAAACGCTATCAATGCGTTTTTTTTCTATCTCCAATGCCTGACTGTTAAAAATAGTATTAATATCCAGTTTTTTTCCTGCTTGTAATTTTGCGATATTTTTTACAACTTCTCCGGTGAGAGTTACGGCATTGCGAATGTTTTCTTCCTGCTGTCTTTTTATTTCATCATTAAATTTTTTTGCGTCTTCTCGAGCTTGTTGTGTCGTTTTTTGCGCTTTCTTTTGAAATGCTTCGACAATCGTTGTTGCGAAGTCAATAGTTGTATGTACGGCTTTGAAAATACCTTGTACTATAGGATTGGGAATACTGCTGCCGACTGCTCCGGCGGTATCATTGATGCCACGGATAATAGTGATGCCATCTACCACGCCCTTTTCAATCGATTGCGTAATGATACGGGTAATACTATCTGCAACCCCCACCATACCATTAACAAGGCCAAGTGCTAGAGAGGTTTTTGCAATAGTCGCTTGTTTATCCGCAAGTGTCTTGTAACGAGTCAATTCTTCATCGCTGTGTATCTTCCCATTCTCTCGTGCAAGCTTCAGTATTTCATGCGCTTTTTTGCGCTCCGCTTCAATGTTAATAAGACTGAGCTGGAAATCAGATTTACCGACCGTGTCAAGATTTTTCAGTTTTTCATCGATTTGGCTGAGCGAATATTTTGATTGCCCTAATTCTATTTCTAATTTATTGGCGTCTTCCTGCAACTCTTTTAAATATTGTTTAGCATATCCAGCCTCTTCCGATGATACCGCACCCTTTTCCCCTTCTAACAGTGCTTTTGTTTTTTTGATTTCTTCCTGTGTTTTTTTAAGTTCTTCTTGTAATGTTTTCTGCTTGAGCTGATATCGCCCGAACGCATCGCTCATCAGCTTTGTTTTCGTAAGCTCATCGCCGAGCGTTACTCCTGACCCCTTCTCGTCTTTTGCGGCAACCTTTGTTTCAACGGATATGCCTTTGCCTACCCCCTTTTTTTTATCTTCTTCTTTAATGAAGCGCTCAATCAATGCAAGCCGCTTTTGCTGATACTCTTCTTCAATCACAAGGCTTGACTGCCCGTATTCTTTTGCCTTTGCTATTTTATCTTGATAGAACTTGTCAAGCTCTTCTATCTGCACTTGATAAGAATTATCTTTTTCTTTAGCGCCGGTTTTTTTAGATCCTTTGCTCTTTTCGAGTTTTGCCTGCTCTTGCGCTATTGCATCGAAATAGGTTTGTAAGCCTTTGGAGTCGAGGGTGAAAATCTTATCAATATCTTCCGGTTTTATGGCAATGAGTTCTTTTAATTTTGCTTGTAAAAATTTTATCCGCTCTTGAGGGACACTGAAACTTTCCCCCATCTTTTGCGCATAGCGGTTTTTCTCATCGATGATTTTCTTTTCCGCTTCCCATTCTTTGGCAAGACGAGCCAGCTCTTCATCGTGCTTCTTTTTTTGCGGAGTAGTATTTAGATTATTTTCTGCTGTTTCTAATGCCTGCTGTTTTTCCATCGCTGCATTAAGCTCTCGCTGTGCCTGCTCATTTTCTTGAATAGCCGCGGCTGTTTTTTCAAACGCAGCGCGGGCAGACTCTGCGGTATTTTCTGCCTTTGTTTTAACTGTTTCAAATGCCTGAACAATACTGGTAGTGTCCCATCGCGTTAATGAGATTTCTCCTGCGAGTCGTGCCTTATCAGCATAGTTTTTTAAAGTGTTATAAATACGAGCGGCTTCTTCTTTTCTGTTTTCCAACAGGGCAAGATCATATTCTGATTTTAGATACTGCGCTTTTGAGTAGCTGTCGGCTGCTCTTTCCATTTCGCGTATCGTTTTTTCTAATGCCGCTTGCCGTTTCGGAAGTTGAGATCCTTCAGATGTAAGAACCGATTGCGCATGAGCTACGTTGCTTTTTGCCTTAATAAGAGCCAAATTATTAAGGATTTTTTCACTTTCAATGCGCTTCCGTATCGCTTCGGTAATTGCCTGTTCATTCTGTATGACCTTCTGTCCTTGCGCATCTAACGCTTCGGTTGCGCTGGGTACGATTTCCTGTAATTCCTTTAAAAGATTATTATATCGCGCTTGTTCATCGGCCGTTTTTTGAGTCTTGTCTTTTAGGGTGTTATATTCGTCAAAAAGCGATTGTATCTTGCGCCCTTCGTTTCCTTGCTTTAGAGCGTCATCTTTCAGTTTTTTAACTTCTTCTACGCTCCGCTTTGCGCCGTGAATATAATCTTCATGCGCTTTTTTCACTTGGGCAATAATACCTAAGGCAACTGCTCCGGCGGCGGCGATTGCGGCTCCCCATGCTAAAACAGGATTTGCCGCCATAACAGCGTTGAGCTTCACCATCTCGCTTTTTATCTTTTTAATCCCGACAGCGACAAGTAGTAAGGGACCGGTAGCCGCGGCAAGTGTTGCAAAAGCCGTTCCTGTTGTCTGGACACTGACGGGAAGGTTGTTGACAACCTGTAAAACCTTGGTAATGCCTTTTGCAAACGTATCGACGGCGGGGATAATATTTGAGGTAAGGGTAATTTGAACGGCTTCAAAGGCACTCGCAAGTTCCGCCTTGGTATTTGCGAAAGACGCATTTTGAATATCCTGCATCTTTTTTGCCGCCCCGTCGGAGGCTTGCAATAAGCCGTCCATTGTACGGATCGCATCCCCTCCGCCTTCGATGAGCGCTTGCATACCGGCCGCGGCCGCTTCTCCGAATAAATCACTTGACTTTGCAACATCGATATTTGCATCTTTCAGCCGCTCGATTATGTCGGCAAGGTTATTTGTTTTCGGGTTTACCTCATCGTAGCTTAACCCGAGTTCTTGCAGTTTATTCTTTACATCATCCGTACCGCTGGCTAATTTTTGTAGTCCTGACCGTAAGATGGTTCCCGCCTGCTCTCCTCCGAAGCCGGTATTGTAAAGCCGCATAAGCGCAGCCGTTGACGTTTCAAGGCTTACGCCTAAACCGGCGGCGACCGGCCCGACATACTTCATTGAATACGAGAGCTTTGTCATATTCGCTTGGCTTTTACTAATAGCCAGTGAAAACACATCGGCGATATGACTTGCTTTATCTGCTTGTAGATTAAACTGTGAAAGAGTAGATGCGATTGTACTTGAAGTAAAGGCTAAATCGCTTCCTGTAGCTCCGGCAAGTTGCAATACGCCGTCTAAGCTATTCATTGCCTGCGCGGCTGTTTGCCCTGCAGAACCTAAGCTATACAGTGCATCTGCTGCTTGACTTGCGCTAAAGCGGGTACTCGCTCCCATATCCTCCGCTTTTTTCCGCAACGCTTCCATTTCCGCGCTACTTGCTGACATAACGGAAAACGTGTTTTGCATCGACTGCTCAAAAGTGCTAAAGGTATCAAGCGCAGCCTTTCCTAAAAGCGTTAAGGGGGCAGTTACTCCAAGGGAAAGAGACTTGCCGATAGCAGCGAGCTTCGCATTGATGCTATCAACTGCGTTGTCAATATCCTGTTCAAGTTTTGCAAGAGAGCGATTGGATTCTCTAATCCCTTTTTGAAGTTTATCTGTTTTTAATGCTAATTCCGCATATATCTCGCCTAAACTCTGTCCCATTTACCTAACCCGTTTTATGTATCATCCTCTGCAAAGGTCTCCGCCATATCTTTTTGAAATTGTTTCTCTCTTTTTTCTTTTGCTTTCTGCGCTTTCTCTTTTTCTTCCCGCTGCTGATTTTCCGCTTCAACAGCAACAAGACACGCCTCATCGAACAAAAAGGCTTCAAAATCGTTTAAGCCTCTGATGTAACTGCTTGGTTTGCATCTGTAGTATTTTGCGAGCCGTCCGAAACGGGCGAATTGAACGCGTCCAAATTTTTTTTTACGGCTTGCTCCCAATCGGTAAGGTAGAAAAGAAAAAGATCATTTAAGAAATCTTTAGGGATAACATCGTTGAGGCTGCTTTCACTGATACCGCGAATGTTCAAAATAGCGTCGTAACATTCCTGATACGTCGGAGTTACCATGCTTTTTTTTGCAAGCTCAACAAGGAATTCCTCTTCTTCCTCTTTCATTTTTTTAAGGTCAATTTCCGATACCGCTTCTTTTGCTCCGACCGCTTCGGTAATGCCATTGACAAACTTGTATAAAATATTGGGAAAGCTCCCGCAGGTTAAAAGTTCTTGAAAATCCGTTTTGTGAATAAAAAACTTTTGTTTCGTCCCGTTCCATAAAAGCTCTACCCATTCGCAAGTAGCCATTGCAAGCCGTTCCGCTTCGTTTTTTGGAGATTCGTTTCCAATTTTTGCAATCTCCGCCTTGATTGCCTGTCGTCTGCTTTTCCCTTTGAAAAAAGATTGTAGTTTTTCAAACATAGATATCTCCTCTTGATTGACGATGAAACTACGCCCGTCGGTATTTCTTAGACGGGCGAAGAATCTTCTTAGCTTTGTACGTACTGCGTGTAGTCGGCAAGCGAAATTTCTTTGATGAATTTCAAGGGTAAATTACTGCGCTTGTTTTCCCCGCCGGAGCCTTGCAGTTCGACAGCTCCAAAAGCATCTTCACTTGCTTCGCTGCCGGTCGGCGTTGTTTGACACGAAGGGAAGATAACCGCCTTAACGCGGGCGTAACTGCCTTTTGTGTTTTGCCCCTTTTCGTACTGCTCTACGAAGTAGCGGAAGGTAACAAGCGGCGGGTTTCCGGGATTGTCAATATACAGCTCTCCCGTTTCCTCGTTATACGTGTTGCCGGTAACAAGGGCAAAGAACTTATTCGGCAGGCTTGCAAAAGAAGCGGTAATATTGACCCCTTTTATTTTATCCGCTTCTTTTACTGTACAGCGGATTCCGTGTCCGCTTGTTGCGTCAACCGTTTTACCGCTTTCTTTCTCGAAATCGTCTTTGAAGCTCTTCGCTTCTTTGGTTGAAACATAGCCGACAATACCGAGTAATTCGGCGAGTTTTCCTTGAAATCCAATCGGTGCAAAAAACGGTAAATCTCCCGCAGTCTCCGTGGTGATTTTAAGGTACTCCGCATCGTAGTCGCTGCCGACAGCCGTTTTAGCGGCCTTGAGTTTAATCCCTTTCGGCTTGAGTGCGGCAAAAGCGGTATTAAAGTCTTTTACCATATCCGAAACGGTAACGGCTTTTTTGTCAGCCGCAGTCGAGGCGAGCGTAAAGGCTTCCCTTTTGGTGCCGTAAAGTACGGTCAGCGTTAAATCGTCTGTCGTCCATCCGTCGATGTTGAACGGTCCTATTTTACCGACAAGACCGCCCTTGTGCTTTCTTACCGCCCCTGTTTGCGGATTGGTATCTTCCCAATCGTTTGGTGTCGGCAAACTCTTATCGGCATTCAGCCGCGCTGCCTGCATAACACCGATTGAGTAGCCGAATTCGCTTTTCTGTTCCATAAATCTTTTAACCTCCGTTTATAGGACCGGCACAAAAGCTTGCAATGCTTTTTCTTCCGGATCCCTCTTTACATAAAATCTCCGCCGAAAACGGGGATTTTAAAATTAAGCTGCTTTGAAATTGCTCCAAGAGAATCCTCTATTAAATCACTTGAGCAATCGACGTATTGCACTAAAAAAACACTGTCGCTGCTGATCCGTTTAAGGTGCTTACCGTCCAATGCAGAAATAACTTCTTCGCAGATCGCATCAAGCAGTTCAAAGTCTCCCGCCGGAGCATAAACGCTCACGGTAACCATATTCCAGCTACCCAGCCGCGTTTTAATGCCGTGTTCAAATTGCAGAATAAGAAACGGCTTTTTTGCCGTCTTTTCTACATTACCGATGTAATATACCGGATAAAGTTTTGTCAGTTCCGCATACAGCGCACTTCGCATTATTACTTTCCTTAATATTGCTATTGCCGCTTGAGCGCTTGTCCGCACGCTTTTTCAATACCGCCAAAAAACATACCGGCATGAGCGTTCCGCGTTGGCTTTAAGATTCCGTACTTTTCTCCGAACGTTACGCCGCCTGATACTTCTTTCATTCCATTTTCAAGGTAGTAGCCATATTCTTTACCAGTGTTACCGTACATATCCTGATAAATCCCTGCCGATATTGCCTGTGAAGAGCGAGATGCAACGCCGCGTAAGCCCTTGCGAGCATCTCCCGTTCGATCAGTCCATACGCGGTTTTCTTTCGCATACCGCTCCATACTGGCAGCGGTTTCGCAGGCAACCATCTCGCAATCCTTCAGCATTTCTTTGGTGATGCTTTTTAAATTTTCAAAAACCGCTTCCATCCCTCTCATTCGGCTGCCTCCTGTATCTCTTTTGCTCTACCTGACATCTTGTAGGCATTCTCCGGTGCATACCCGCCGATAGTGATCTTTCGGATAAAAACGACTTCATACCGGCTGCCTTGAAAATCGAATAAGTCGCCTGCTTGAATATCCGCATCGTGAGGCGCGGTGATATTGACGATATGCGTTTTCAACAATCCTTCTTGCAAAAGCCGGTCGGTTTCGCTGTGTGAAATTTCTGCAATCCGAACCCGTTGTATTTCCGTTCGCTTTTCTACTTCCCTTACGTTGCCGTATGCATTTTTCTCTCTTTCGCGGCGGATAAAGAAAAGAAGAGACGGGTTCACATCGATAATACTTTCCGTGTCTTTCCGTAATTGGTTGACTGCATTTACCATAGCGCCGCCTCATCATCATCTTTTTTGCAGCAGATTAAAAATGAAGCACCGGCGTTTTTCCGCTCCGCCTCCCATGCCTCTTTATACCCTTGCGCAGTTTTAAGGCAGAGCCCCACATAATCGGCGGCGGTGTATTTTTCTATTGACTCCCCTCCTGCGCTAATGCTTTTTATATCCCCTGCATCCCGCTGAATAATCCCTGCCTTTTGCGTCCATAAAAGATAGAGCGCATGATTTTCACTTTCCGACATCTGCAATGTGATCGTTAAATCAAGCGTAGAAAAATGCGTATCTTCTTCGCTGCCCCCGTCCGGTATTGCTTCGTTAAGCAGGGTGCGGATTCTTTGTATCAATGCTTCGGTGATGATCATGCGCTGCTATCTCCCTTCTAGGTTTGCGGATTTGTTTGTGCCTGCGCTTTCTTTGCACTTTCAATCGCCTGCAAAATATCAATATCGCCTGCCGCTTCTTTCAAGTCGTGTAACTCTTTTTCCGCCGCTTCAAGCGTTTTGATCTTTGCTTTTAATTCGCTTATCTTCGGCTTTCCAGCGCCGCTTTCGTTTTCTTCAGGCGCTTTAAACAGCGTTTCA
>NZ_CALHGC010000233.1 GCF_938029485.1 uncultured Treponema sp.
CTTTGTACAATAAATTCAAAGATAAAGACAGTATATTTGCCGCCCTTATAGGGAACATTTTTGATGAATTTTTAAGCCTTTTAAAGCAAGGTCATAACGATTCTTCCGACGGCGGCTTTTACAGTTTAAAAACAACCGATATTTCACTTATTACCGAACTGTCCCGTCAACGTTTTATACGGATGGTCGATTTTTTTTATGATAATTATGATGAAATGAAATTGATTATTTGCAGTTCAAAGGGGAGTTCTTACGAACATGTTTTTGATAAAGTAATTGAACTTATGGAAGCCGAAACAATCCGCTGGCTTAAAAAAGACGGCATAACCGTATCCCGTAGAACGAAGTTTTTTATTCATGTTATGGTTTCTTCACACTTTGAAAACTTGAAAGAGATTTTTTATCATAATTTAAAAAAATCGGAAGCGGTGGAATATGTGCTCGACTTTAACATATACCATTGTGCCGGCTGGAAACAATATTGGGTGAAGCAAATCAATGGAAAATGAAAAACAAAAAGAATTTATTTTAAACGGAAATTTGTGGAAAGTAATTTTTAATCTTTCATGGCCTGCCGTTATTGCAATGATTTTACTGGCAGCAAACAATGTGCTGGACGGAATCTTTGTGGGACATTTTGCCGAAGAAGGAGCTTTTGCAGGTATCTCGGTAGCCATGCCCCCGATCATAACAATAATCGGTTTAGGTATTCTCATCGGTTCGGGAGCCGGAACGCTATTAAGTATTGCAATCGGCGCGGAAGATAAAAACATTCAAAAGAAGATTTTAGGCAATGTCAATTTTTTGACACTTGTAATAAGTGTAATCGTAATGATTGTAGGTTTTCTTTTTTCGGAAAAAACGCTGTTTTTAATGGGCGGCAGAGGTAATTCTTTAATACATGGAGGTGAATACTACCGCACCATTTTATGGGGTACTCCGATTTGGATATATGCCATTGCCCTTAACAACCTTATCCGCTCTGAAGGAAAAATGAAAACAGCGGCGGCGATTATGGGGATAAGCCTGCTTGTCAATGGATGCGCAAATTATACCCTTATGGTGATTTTTCATTTCGGCATAAAAGGCGCCGCTATAGGAACAAATATCGGTATGGCGGTACAAGCAGTCATCAGTACCGTTTATTTTGCAAAAAAGAATCCCGATGCTCCGGCATCTGTATTTACCATCAGAATAGATGGCGAAATTATCTCTAAGATTATTTCGATGGGATTGGCAAGCTTTATTATGCAGTTTATGGCAACAATTCAAATGCTTTTAGTTTTAAATGTGTTAAATCACTACGGCTCACAAGAAGACATTGCTTTTTACGGCGTCATTATCCGCCTTTTTTCATTTATGTTACAACCGATAGGCGGCTTTATGATTGCGCTCAGTCCCATCATTGGTATAAACTTCGGTGCGGATAAATCTGAGCGTGTGATTTCAACATTTAAGCGCGTTTTATCAGCCGCTCTTGTTTTGATAGTTCCGTTATGGATTTTAATGCTTATTTTCCCTCAAGCAGCTATTTCTTTGATGATGGAAAATCCCCATTTAAGTACAGAAAATATTATGCATTTTAGAACTTATATGGTTCTTTTACCGGTTATGCCCCTTGTTTTTTTAGCGCTCGGTTTTTTTCCGGCAATCAACAAAGGGAAAATCAGTTCCGTAGTCGGTCTTTTACAGCAAATCGTGTTTTACATTCCCGTAATGCTTATTCTGCCTGCCTTTATCGGTGTTGGCGGTGTGTACTATGGAACCTTTATGATTGAAATTTTGAGTGCGATTCCCGTATTGATTTTACTTATCAGAGAATTTCGCCTTTTGCGGACGGGAATTACAAAATGGCAGCAAGCGCAAAACATTGCGGCAGAATGTGCAACACGAGCAGTGGAATAATGAATTCGTACTTGGTATTCTTAAGTTTTTTAACGCGTATCATCGCTATGACTTTTCATTCGGTTTTCCGGCTGCTTTGCATAAATCGATATAATCTTCAACAGCATCAATAAAAGCTGTTTTTAATTCGTCTACGGTTGCACCTTCAAATGATATTAAGTCATCAATACATTCTATCTTTCCATAGAAAATTTCATCATCTGCATTAAAATGCACTGAACCTAAATAGTCTTTATATTGTAACACATCTTTCATACGATTCCCCTTGAACGTAGTTCATCAATAATTTGATTGATTTGGTATTGTTTTAATTCATTGTTTGGATGAGGTTTGTGCAGTCTGATTATATGTCCGTCAGACATATTAATAAACGCAACTCGTGAACCTGATGTTTTTCCTTTTTGAATTTCAGTATATCCTAATCCGCCTAAAACCCTTTTCAGTTCAGCATAAGTAAAATTTTTCGGCTTAGAAAGTAATTTTTCTAAGATTTTATCATCTTTACTCATAGTCCGATTATAACATTATACAGGTTCTATTGCAACTGTATAAAAGTTGCATATAATTGTAAATAATCAATTACTCATTATGAATATTCCGGATACTAGTTACCCATACTTGACATTTTCTCATCTTTTTCATAACATTGTTATCTATTGGAAATATGTATACTATTGTTTTCAATAGAGCTGCTTCCGTTAGACTGAGTATTTACAGAAAGGATTAATTGGTAGTTTATAATTGAAGTTAGTTACGTAAGGTATGCAATAATTACGCATTACAAATTGAATAGTAGAGAGAATAGTCATGAATATTTCGGAAATAACGCAGACATTTACACTTGACGATAAGGTTGAACAATCACTTATAATAAATGCGCGAACAGGGGAATTAAAACGTCATGCAAAACGATTAGCAATAACGGAAATAAGCGGCACCGGTATAACGGTTGGTGTGATTTTTATACTGTACTTTTGTAATATCAGTGAGATATTTTCTTCTCTACATTTTGTCGTTTCCGCATCTGCAATATTTTGTATATTATTGCTTTTCGATATCGTATGTATCAAAAAACGTACCGTAAAAAATCTAAAAAAAGCTCTTACAAAATATTATAAAGACAATTTTGCACAGCATCAGCTTAGTACCTACACCGATAAAATGATTATTAACGAGGATTATCTTGAATGCAGCGCATTGGGCATGACAACCCGATTAGAGCATAAAGATTTTATCGGTATTTTTGAAACAGATATTTTTTATGTATTTGAATATGCTCATTTTAACTATGCATTTATTAAAAAAGATGCCATACAAAACGATGAATATCAGCGAGTTGTGCAGTTCATACAAGATCGAAAAAGCAGCAGGAGTTCAGTATATGGATAATGGCGTTTTCAGTACCAACATGGAGGTCGGTTGAGTGAATCAGAAGCGATGTTTCGGCATAGCCGAAACGCGTGTTCACCGTTTAACACGGATGTCAACCGCAAAACGGACATGGATGTCCGTGGTTTCAAGCAGTAATGATGTTTTTTGCAAAGCAAAAAACTCATGTCTAAGAATTGACAAGGATGTCAATTCTTAGACAGCGTTAGGGATTGGAGGGGCAGCGCAGCTGTTCCGAAGGAATGGAGCGTTAGCGGAACCCCGTAAAGCCCGACGGTTTGCGCAGAATGCGAAAACCGGAACGCCCAAAATAATTATCCATTAGATATTACAAATTATAAATTGAATAGAAGGAGTTTATATGGACACATATAAAAGGTTGTTTAAATATACGCCGGAGAAAATACACTGTGCGTATATTTCGATGGTATGCGCTACGCTGGGAGTTGCTTCTCAGATGGGTGCATTTTGGTTTTTATGGAAGTTTTTGTACGCGCTTTTAGTTACCAAAAACGTTACGGACGGGTCGATGTACGCAACGGTGATCGTTTCGCTGTTGGCAGGTTATTCGGTTGTATATTTCTGCGCTTTGTGGGCATCGCACGTACTTGGGTTCAGGCTTGAATCGAATCTGCGCAAAACAGCAATCAATCATTTGATGAATGCATCATTTGCTTTTTTTGATATGAACCCGTCGGGAAAAATCCGGAAGCTGATCGACGACAATGCACAAGAGACGCACATGCTGGTTGCGCATTTAATTCCCGATAATATTTCCGCATTGTTTACACCGATTTTTATGTTTATCATTGTATTTGCAGTTGATGTAAAACTCGGTCTTTTGCTGCTTGCCGTTGCGCTTATCGGCGGTGCGCAGATGATGTTTATGATGGGCAATAAAGATTTTATGCGGAAGTATCAAGCGGCGTTAGAGCGGATGAATGCCGAAGCAGTTGAATATGTCCGCGGTATGCAGATTGTAAAAATCTTTAGAAGCACGGTTGAATCTTTTAAAGCGTTTTACGAAGCAATTACCGGCTATTCCGATTTAGCATATAAGTACACACTCAGCTGCCGTACGCCATACGTGATGTTTCAAGTGCTG
>NZ_CALHGC010000234.1 GCF_938029485.1 uncultured Treponema sp.
GCGGAACGCGCATACGTTAATGGGCGATATCGGCAATTTACAACTTCCGTGTTGTAAATTGCCTTGCGAGTTTCACAAAAATATAATTTTGTGAAACATCGTTGCTGTTTTATGCCTCCGCCATCCATGGCGGTTCTGAGTAAACTCGCAGTGTTTTTCAGCCACGCTATCTTAGTGGCTGAAAATAAACTACGTGTTTGCTTAACAAATATCGAAGGAGTTTTTTATGAAAGTGAATATACACCGGCTTTTGAAGGAAGCGAAGGACGCTGTCCCGCAGGCCGAGTGGATCGGATTACGGCGGGTTACCAACTATCTGACAGGTTTTTCCGCCATAGACGGTAAATTTGACGAGGCGGCCGGCGGCTCCGACGAAGGAGTTATGCTGGAGGTGCTGTACAAGGGAACGTTTAGCTATGCGGCGACTGCCGATTTGAGCAGCGGCGGTATTAAACGTGCAGCGGAGCAGGCTTTTGCGGCGGCACAGGCAGCGCAGCCCTACGGTATCCATCGGTTTGACCAAACGATGCGCCCCGCCGCGCAGGTACGCTATGCCGCAAAGCGTGAAAAATTAAGCGGGATTCCCGCCGCCGAAACGGTAGAGCTTTTGTGTAGTATCTGCGATTCTGCAAAGGTTTCTTCAAAGATTATTCAGACCGCCGCTTCCTGCGAAACGGGCATCTGTGAAACTGAAATGGTTTCTACCAACGGCGCCGACATACGGCAAACCGTTCGGTTTGGCGGTATCAGTATGAACGCCGTTGCGCGGGAAGGAGATATTATCCAGCAGCGGAGTGCGCACGGACGTTCTGCACTCACCTATCAGGGTGGACGAGAGTTGTTCAATCCTGCGGGGCTGCTTGAAAAGGCGCGCAAGGCGGGCACGGAAGCGGTCGAATTGCTCACCGCCGAGCCGTGCCCCAACGGTAAGCGGACGCTCGTGCTGATGCCCGACCAGATGATGCTGCAAATCCATGAAAGCGTCGGGCACGCGCTGGAAATAGACCGCATCCTCGGTGACGAGCGCAACTATGCGGGCGGCAGCTTTATCACGCCGGACGATATCGGCAACTTCCGCTACGGTTCCCCGTTGATGAACGTCGCCTTTGACCCAACCATCGCGCAGGAGCTGGCAAGCTACGGGGCGGACGATATCGGCAACGCTGCGGTAAAAGAATACCTCATTAAAGACGGCATTTTGATACGGGCGCTCGGCAGCTTGGAAAGTCAAAAACGGTCGGGACTCCGGGGCGTTGCAAACCAACGCGCCTGTTCATGGAACCGTCCGCCCATCGACCGGATGGCAAACCTCAACCTCGAAGCAGGAACGAGCAGCTTCGATTCTATCATCGCCTCAATCGAGAACGGCATTCTCATGTTCTCCAACCGTTCATGGTCGATTGACGACTACCGCAATAAATTCCAATTCGGCTGCGAGTACGGCAAGCTGATCGAAAACGGCAAACTGACAAAAACCGTGCGCGACCCGAACTACCGCGGCATTTCACGATACTTTTGGAACAGCCTCTGCGCAGTCGGTGACGAAAGCACCTTCGAGGTGTTCGGCACGCCGAATTGCGGCAAGGGCGAACCGAATCAGGTGATACGGGTAGGGCACGCAAGTCCCGTATGCGCATTCAGCGATGTTGAGGTATTTGGAGGCGGAAAATGAGTTGTGATCAAGAAATGATGTGTGAAATGGATTCCGATTTTAAATGGCATTTTGAGTCTCTTGCAGACTTTTTCTTCGATGAGCTGTTGCCCACTGAACAAGCGTCTCTAAGCTACGATGCGGAGGACACTTACTTCCTGCGGATGAATCACGCCAAGGTGCGGCAAAACGGTTTTGTGAAGCAGGCGGCAATTTCGGTTACCCTCTATAAAAACAAGAAAACCTATCGCTTTGCTCAGGGGTTGAGCGGCCAGCTTGAGCAAGATAAGGAAACGCTTGCCGCAGCGTTGGAAAATGCACGCAGTATTATCGCGCAGCTTCCCGAAGATCCCTATCAGTCTATTCCTACTGCAAGCGACGATTCCGAAACAATCTATGACGGTGCGCTGCTTCCGCAAGAGATGATAGAAAAGACGCTGCTCGAACCTGTGTCGGATTTGGATTTTGCCGGGCTTTTTTCGCAAGGGATGATATGCCGCGGAGCTGCCAATACGGCCGGCGCACGGCACTGGTTCCAAACAAAGACCTTTACGCTCGACTATTCGATTTGGCTGAAAAACGGACGCGCGGTAAAAGGCTTGTACGCAGGGCGCGACTGGCAGCAGGCTGAATACGAAAAACGCATCGCCGATGCGCGGCAGAGTTTGCAGGTGCTTGCGCTTGAACCGAAAAAAATCGAGCCGGGCAAGTATCGTGTTTTTATCGCTGCGGATGCGTTGGTTGATGTCGTAGAGTTTTTCTCGTGGAACGGATTCGGGGAGCGGGGAATGCAGCAGGGCGAAAGTGCCTATCTTGCATTAAAAGAAGGGCGGGAGCATTTTGCCGATTCCTTCAATTTGACGCAAGATTTTTCCATCGGTGTAGAACCGTCGTTTAATAGCGAAGGAGAATCCGCTCCCGAAAAATTGACTGTTATCGAAAAAGGCAAGCTCATTCATACCATCGTGAGTTCCCGCTCGGAAAAACAGTACGGTACAAAGGCAAACGGCGCCGATTCAAGTGAAGGATTCCGTTCCGCAGCTATCGGAGCAGGGACACTTGCCGAAGCGGATGCGCTCAAAGAACTGGGAACCGGCATCTATATTTCGAACTTCCACTACCTTAACTGGAGCGATCCGGCAACTGCCCGCGTAACCGGCATGACCCGCTTCGCCTGCCTCTGGGTGGAAAACGGAAAAGTTACAGCCCCCATTGCGGATATGCGCTGGGATGAATCGCTGTACAATATGTTCGGCGCGAATCTCCTTGCGCTCACCAAAGAACGGAAGCTCTTTGTAGAAACAAGTACCTACGAAGAACGCGCAGTAGGCGGCTGCCTCTTGCCCGGTATCTTGGTCAAGGATTTTAACTGCACGCTGTAGGCGTTTTGAGAGATATCTTATAGGGGGACGAGCAGTTGTACATCCATGTACAACTGCTCGACGACGAGTTTGCGCGGCAAACTCGCTACTGCGTGGAACCAGCGCCATCCGTGGCGCGGTTGAGCTGCGTACATCCGTGTACGCTGTTCAACGATGAATTTGCACAGCAAATTCACTGCTGCGTGGAACCAGCGCCATCCGTGGCGCGGTTGAGCTGCGTACATCCGTGTACAACTGCTCGACGACGAGTTTGCTAGTACCGCCACGGAGGGCGGTTATCCGTCTATAGAGAGGATCAGTGCAATTTCGCCGAGCGGAAGGTCTACTTTTTCGGCAATGAAGTCGATTGAAAAGCCTTGACGCGCCAATTCAATAACTTGTTCACGGGGATTTAACGGTAAAGGAGCCTTTACCGCAGTGTCAGGGATTCCGATAGGTTTTTTATAGATCATCACGGTATTTTTTTTCGTTTCTGTTACCGGATTGTTTCCTTCCTGCTTTGGGGTGTTGTAGGCTTCGAGGAACTCTTTTTGAGTTCTCCATTTTTCATGTTCTTGTTCGACAAGCGCAATATGTTTATCCGTATCCGAAATAAGCTTTTCGATTTGCCGGATCTTATCTTCAAGCACCGTTACGGCATGGTCGGATTCATGCTCAATATCGATAATCAGCCGGTTCACTTCTTCTCTAATCCGGTCTCGGTACGCATTTTGCGAAAAATTATGCGATGTTTTCCGGTAAAATATAATCATCAAAATAATATTAGCACAAAGTAGTATGAGAGAAGCAATAAGCATAGCGGTTATCCTGAAATATCGATTTTTTTTCCGAGCGAAGGATCTTGAATATAATATGATTTTTCTATTATAGCGGGGGTGTCGTCTTTTTGTTGTTGAGGGGGATTATTGAATGCTCCGCCTGCCGAACCGTTGGAACCGTCTTTATTGATAGCGGTTTTTTCAGCGCCGGAAGCCTCGGTCTTTTGCACCGTTTGCTGGCGGCGCGCAGCATCTTCCTTGTTGGCTTGCTGGCTGTTTTCGAATTCAGCAGCGAAAGTTTGCCGCGCATCACCTTGAAGCTTTCCGACCTTATCGAGTTGAGTATAAAGGGTTTGCAGATCAATCGGTTGAATACCCACTGGGAGTCCTCTTTACATCGTCATCATTGGTATAGTCTTCATAAGGACCATATCGCACGAGACCGTTTTGCAAAAAGAATGTTGTTGCCTTGCAATCAACCCTCACATCTTCGATAATATCTTTAATAACAATCCGCACGCCGGTATAAATATTACCGGAAACGGAAACTCGTCCGTCCGTTTTCAGCGCAGCGAGGTAATCTTGGATCCGTTCTATCTCGTTTCGCAGCTCTTTAATTTCCGTTTCGTTAATATAGCGTAGTTCTTTTTTCTTTTTGAGCATCGCTTCCTTTTCCTCGGAAAGCTCTTTGAGAATCTTTTTTTGCCCTTCCAGCGATTTTAAATCCAGTTTTAAGGCTGTGAGCGCTTTTTCGGAAGCGAGCAGCTTTTTCTCTAGTATGATAAGCCGTTCTTTGCTGCGCGGATCGAACCCTACGCTGATAACCGTGTCCGAACCTCCTGCAGGGCTGCCGAGGTTTCGGGCATATACCCCATCGCATGCAGTTACTTGACTACCGATGATATCAGCGCGCTTCCCGCGGCAGATAACTTTATGATTAGCGACAATTTTTGAATTTAAAATACCGTCGGATACGATAACCATGTCGCCTGCTTCTACTAATTCTATATTCTGAATAAATTTAGACCATATCGATTTACCTGCACGGATGTGTCCGCCTTCTTTTCCGGCAATACCCTGGCTAACGACGATATCGCCTTCTGCATCGAGCAATGCTTTTCCGACGGTGCCTTTTACTTCGATGTTACCGGCAGCTTTAATGGAGAAACCGTCGTCAACGTTGCCCTTGACATACACCGTACCGAGGAACACGATATTCCCGGTCTTGATCGATACATTACCTTCGATCGTCATAATCGGTTCGACATTGATCTTGTTCTTTATCAACAGAACTTGCCCTTTCGTTTCGGCAACGATCGTCAGATTATCCTCAGCCAATCGAGTGTTTTTTCCCAATGGGATAGCAATATCTTTACCGGCTGCTGCGGGCAGGTATTTTCCGGTAACGGTTTTTCCGCTCTTTCCTTCCTGTGCGGGAATCTTTTGCGCAAGAGGTTGGCCTTCAACGACATTTTGGATGAGGTTGAGTTCCTTAAAGTTAATCTGTCCGCTCTTGTTTTCTTTGAGCCTTAGTTGGGTATTATCGGTTTCGAAGTTGAAGAGTATTTTAGCATCATCACCTTTTTGCGGTGCTGTTCCTTCGGCAATCAGATAATTTTCACGGTACACGGGACTGTCTTGGAATTGCTTAACTCTTTTTTCATTAACACCGAAAACGACACGGTTATTGGATAAGAAAGTGATAATCATGTCTGCCGATACATCCGCACCGCCCGGCATCGGCGGGGAAACGAAAAGATAGGCTTTCATCTCATCTTCGCTGATTTCAACGGACATCAATGCATCGTTACCCGGGAGATACTCGTAATGACCTATTCTGACATAGTCGTCTGCACATTCTGCGACAATGGGCTTTAATATATCGTCGGGCGGAACCGCGAGGCCTCTGTCGCGTATTTTCTCGACGGCATCGGCGAGCGCTACTTTTCTGCCGTCACCGTTAGGCGGTGTAACTTTGAGGAATACGCCGTCGGGGGCACAGAACACGTAAGCGGCTCCGTCTCTGTTGATATTCTCTTGAACTTGTTCTTCGGTGCTTACGCCTGCTGCAGTTTCCGATTCCGCAGTCTGTTTACCTATTTTGTGCACTTCGTAAGCACGGATTTTCCATTCTTTGGGGTTTAATACGAAAAAGCCGGAAGCCCCTTTTTGCAAGACTTCATAATCGATAAGGGAACGGCGCAGGTCGAGTTCTACGGCAGCATTGTCGATAGCTTCGTCGAGGGTTTGTCCGGTAACTTCAACAAAAAAACGGGAGGAATCTTTTTCGTACTGCTCCTTCATTTGCTCCCGAATTTGTTCAAAATGTATCATAGTAACACTCCTACCGGATACCCTTACGAATATTGCTTAATTTCGCTTTAAGTTTCAGATTTGCACTGGTATGTATTTGAGATACTCGTGACTCGGTTACCTCTAATACCTTTCCGATTTCCCGCAATGTCATATCTTCGTAGTAATACATAATCAATACTTTTTTTTCTCTGTCCGGAAGTTCATTGATTGCATCTACGATGATCCGCTTCATTTCTTCCCGTTCGACAATAACATCGGGGTTAAGTGAGGCGGGAGCTTCTATGCTGTCGGCAACGGGTGTTTGTTCGGAATCATCCGATCCAAACCGTAAATCGGTAAGAGAAATAATACTGGTACCTGAAATTTTTAACAGAACCTGATGAAATTCTTCGACGCTCATATTGAGCGCTTCGGCTATTTCCGTATCGGTTGCGGCGTGCCCTAACCGTGCTTCCAAGTCTGCTATTACCTCTTCAATTTCTCGGGATTGCTGACGTACCGAACGGGGAACCCAATCGATTGAGCGTAATTCATCAAAAATAGCGCCGCGTATACGGGTAACTGCATAAGTATTGAATTTTACATTTTTTTCAGGATCGTATTTGTCGATTGCGTCCAAAAGACCGAATACGCCGTAACCGACTAAATCGTCAAATTCGACATTACTCGGCATTCCAACGGCAACCTTGCCGGCAACATATTTTACCAGCGGTGCATATTTTACAATAAAAAACTCACGGATACGAGGGTCTTGCGTATGTTTATATTCAAGCCAAAGTTCGTCTTCCGCTCTTGTATCTAAACTGATATTTCCCATACTATATCAATACCCGCCCTCTTAATCTTCAGTTGCTAAAACGGTTCTAATTGCTTGAGCCATTACTTTACTATCGGTATCGCCGGTTTGAATGCCGCTCATTGAAAAACCGCTGCTGTCCGCTTGCATATCGTTTCCGATACTTTCTTCGGCGTTATCATCATCTATAAGTGAATCCATATTAGGTAAATCGGACAAAGCGTCATTATCGTTTGCGGCTCCGTCAAAAGAAAGTGATGAGGTTTCCGAAAATCCGGCATCTTCGTGTCCGTTGTCGCTATCCGAACCGCCTTGGTTTGTACTTTTCGAATCATTTTCCATACTTTGCGATTCGTATCCGATATCTGCAGAATTTGATGTTCCCAGCTTTTCGGCGCCGTCCGCGGCTGCAGCAGGAGCAGTTAAATCATCGTCAAGAGTAATATTAATATTTGCTCCGGAGGAAATATCCGTCATATCGGTAGTCTCCGGCGAAGCCGGCGATGAGACAAAGAGATCGGGGATAAAGCGTTCCAGAATGATCCGTGCACACAATACAAAGCCTCCGGTTCCTATGCCGGCAGTAAGCCCTCGCCCCACAATACTTAAAAACCGTACTCCGCTTATCAGTCCGATAAGCATGGATAAAACGCATGTGGCACCGGCAATGATTAGGGGAGCTTTTAGCTTCAACACGGACAGACCTCCATTTCATTAGCTTATGCGAATTTCTATCTCTCGTCAAGGTATCGCCTGAAATTCTTCCTAATATGCTTTATTCGTGCGGAGGGTTTAATACCCCGACGCTTGCGTCGTAACGAAGGGTATTAAAGCCGACTGCAACCACCTTATAGAACATACAGTGCGAAACGTTGAGCACTGTACCCCGACGCTCGCCTCGGGGGTGTTGATTCCCTCTTTTTATCTATTCTGATATAATAGGTTTATGGCTCATTGTATTGTTCCCACGGCGGAAGAGATTCTTGATAAAGAATATAAGGTATTGGATAAAGGCTTTGTCCGGTTGGTTGATTATCTCGGCGGAGATGCGCGTATTGTGCAGGCCGCACGGGTGTCATACGGAGAGGGGACGAAAAGCGTCCGCGAAGATGCGGGGCTGATCGATTACCTGTTACGGCATCAGCATACGTCCCCGTTTGAGCAGGTTGTGCTGACCTTCCATATAAAAATGCCGATTTTTGTTGCGCGGCAATGGGTGCGCCATCGCACCGCGCGGCTTAACGAAATTTCCGGACGGTATTCGATTATGCGGGATGAATGTTATCTGCCTGCTTCCGAAGATATCGCGTTCCAGAGTACGGACAACCGGCAGGGGCGTATGAGCGAACCGGCGCCGCTTGAGATACGGACGCAGATACGGGATACCCTGCACGCACAGCAGGAGAGCGCCTACCGTGAATACCGCGCACTCATCGATACGAAACTGGCGCGGGAACTCGCCCGTATCAATTTACCGCTTTCCGCGTATACGGAAATGTATTGGCAAATCGATTTACACAACCTCTTTCACTTCTTAAAGCTCCGTTGCGATAGCCATGCTCAAAAGGAAATCCGCGATTACGCCTTTGTGCTGCTGGAGATTTGCCGAAATGTGGCTCCGCTTGCAACAAAATCGTTTGAAAAACATAGCTTAACCGGTGTGCATCTTTCCGGCGCCGAATTGGAAGCCGTGCGCAATCTGCTGCAAGGCAAAGAAAGCGGACTCAAAGGTAAAGAGCTGGAACGCTTTGAAGAAAAAATCCGTTCGGGTGAACAACTATAACAGGATAAACAGCGTTAGACGTACGTCTTACGGCGGTGGAAAAAAACAGTTGTTTACAGAATAATTTATCAATAGTAATATTGTTTTTTTATCAAAGTATGTGTATGATTATATTAAAATATACACATGGGGAGATTATGAGAACAAATATTGTTATTGATGATACTTTGATGATAGAAGCTTTGAATGTTTCCGGTTATAAAACCAAAAGAGAAACAGTTGAAGAAGCTTTAAAACTTTTAATCACATTGAAAAATCAGGCAAGCATAAGAAATTTCCGTGGGAAACTATTTTGGGATGGTGATTTAGAAAAAATGAGGCTTGATAAATGATAGAGATTTTGATCCAATAGAAGAAATTTTAGGATTAATTGTAAAAAAGGAGCGTGATATACAACTCTAATCACAAACAGTAATAGATGATTTTAAGTGAGTAAAGAATTTAAGACTGGAGAATTACGTGAAGTTCGTGTTCCCCTCTCTTCACCATGAACACTAAGGACGGTACGTTGAGAATAATAGATAAGAATAAAGATTATTATGATTATTTGGCTCATCAGGTAGACAGCGATGACGGAGTTACTTTTGATAGACGCGGTTCTATTCCTTTACAGCATGAAGATTTTTTTAATATTTTAAGTAAACATGTTAAAGAGCATAAATATCATCAGCATCTATATTGGTTTTCTCCGAAAGAGCCTGTTGAATATAATAAACTGTTTGCCGTTCGTGCAGGAATTGCATTATTTCTTATCGGGCTTAAATTGGACATTGATGAAACCGATTTTCGTAATTGTATTTTAAAATCTTATAGCATGGAACTTATAAAAACTTTTGAAGATTTTAACTATCGGGGAAAAGTTTTAGACATAGTTTCGGTAGAATGCGAAAAGTATCATCTGCATGCGCTCAATAAAAAGAATCTTGAAAATATTAAGCTATCGGAACTGACTATGAGACATTTCGGCTTACCGGACGGATTTTACATCTTAAAGAATATAGGCATACCTGCTATGAT
>NZ_CALHGC010000235.1 GCF_938029485.1 uncultured Treponema sp.
AACGAAGTAGATGCCCCGCATATTTGCAAAAGCTATTCTTTCCAGACTTGAAGAACCCCAGATTGCTTCCCCAGCTGTTCGATAAATTCATCGGAAGAGGATACTTTCAGCTGCGAAGAGCCTTTCACCTGATAGACGGTATCGTTATCGGTAATATGGATAAAAATATCGCAAGTGCCTTGCGCGCCGAAGAGGAAATCCTTGAGCGGCTGAAACTGTAAATCGGTTTCGATGAGCGGATCAAGTTCAAGATGCACCTCTTTAATTGAACGTTCTTTCAGCTCGTCAATGCTCACCATCGATTCAACGAGAAACGACGGCGTATCGCGCGAGCAGTCCACTTTCCCGATAAGACCACAGACGGTTTCAGGCAGCGCATTGGCGCGGTTTTCTTCCCACGCCTTGGAAAAGAAGGTTAAATCGATGGTACCGGTACGGTCTTCAAAGGTGCCGAAGCCCATCCATTTGCCGTTTTTAGTCTGATAGGGACGGATGCCGGTAATCATCCCGACGATGGTATACAGCTTTTCTTTCTGCGCACGCCGGAAATTAATCAGCTCCAAAGTAGCGCTGCGGTCAATCGCCTTTTTGTACTCATCGAGGGGATGGCCGGAAATATAAAAGCCCATCAGCTCTTTTTCGATACGGAGCTTTTCCTTTTGCGGCAAATCGTTGACCTGCTTAAAGGTAAAATCGGAAAACTCTTTAATGCCGGTGTCCTCGAACAAGCTGGTTTGACCGACTGCCGAACCCGCTTTTTTCTGCGCGCTGAACGCCATCGCCGCTTCAAGATTATCCAGCAGCTCGGAACGGTTCTGACCGAGCTTATCGAAGCATCCCGTCTTGATGAGCACTTCCAAGTTCTTTTTATTCACGGTGTGTAAATCCAGCCGGTCGAGAAAATCGATAAACGACTTGTAGGGGCCGTGAGCGGTACGTTCGGCGACGATATCGCGGGCAGCCTGCTCCCCGACACCTTTAATACCGAGCAGGCCGAATACGATATCGCCCTCATAGACCGAAAAATATTCTTCCGAGGTATTGATGTCGGGCGCGTGGAGCGCAAGCCCCATCTTGTTCGCTTCACTGATATACTCTGGCAGCTTATCTGTCGAGGTAATCTCGTTGGTGAGGTTCGCCGCCATAAATTCCGCAGGAAAATTCGCCTTGAGATAGGCGGTTTGATACGCCAGTACCGAATAAGCGGCGGCATGGCTCTTGTTAAATCCGTAACCGGCAAAGGGAATCAGAATTTCAAAAATACGGTCGGCGTCTTTTTCCTTAAAATTGTTCTTTACGGCACCTTCGATAAACCGCGTTTTCTCCTTTTCCATAACCTCTTTTTTCTTTTTTCCCATTGCGCGCCGCAGCAAGTCCGCTTGACCGAGGCTGTAGCCGCCGATACGCTGCGCTACCTGCATAACCTGTTCCTGATAGACGATAACGCCGTAGGTTTCCGACAATATATCTTCGAGGCAAGGGTCGGGATATTGAATTTTCGACGCATCGAATTTCGATTCGATAAATTGATCGATATAGGCCATCGGCCCGGGACGGTAGAGGGCGTTTAACGCGATGAGGTCTTCTATTTTATCCGGCTTTGCGCGTTTCAAAATGTTCTGCATACCCTGACTTTCAAACTGAAAGACCGCGGCGGACTTTCCTTCGCCGAGCATTTTAAACGTCGCCGCATCCTGCTCGTCGATCTGCTCAATGGAGAAGTTCGCGTACTCCCCTCCCCGCTTTTTGATCAGGTCTTCCGTGTGCTTAATCAGCGTCAGCGTCTTGAGCCCGAGGAAGTCCATCTTTACCAAACCGCAGTCTTCTATTAAATCCATCGTAAACTGAGAGGCGGTCTTGCCTGTCTTGGAATCCTTGTACAGCGGTACATAATCGGTCAGCTTCGTTTTACCGATAACGATACCTGCCGCATGGAGGCTCGTGTTCCGGTTGAGGTCTTCCAGCTTTTCCGCAATGGAAAAAAGCTCCGTGTAGCGCGGGTCGGAACGCATTTCGGCAAGTTCGGGGACATCCGCAAAGGCTTTTTCAAACGTGAGCTTGGGATCGGAGGGCATCATTTTGGTGATGGCATTTACCTCGCCGAGCGGAATTTCCAACACCCGCCCGACATCCTTGATTGCGGCTTTCGGCTTCAATGTTCCAAACGTGATAATCTGCCCGACGCTTTCATCACCGTATTTTCCACGCACATATTCGATAACCTCCTGCCGCCGTTCGAAGCAGAAGTCAACGTCAAAGTCCGGCATGGAAATACGTTCGGGATTAAGGAAGCGCTCAAACAGCAGCTTATATTTGAGCGGGTCGATATCGGTGATCCGCATCGCGTAGGCAACAATGGACCCCGCCCCGGAACCGCGCCCCGGCCCGACCGGAATGCCGTGCTCCTTCGCCCAGTTGATAAAGTCCCATACGATGAGGAAGTACCCGACAAAGTCCATCTTCATGATAATACCGAGTTCATAGTCGGCACGTTGGGTCATCTCTTCGGTAACGGGATTGTAGCGTTTTTTTAAGCCCTCGTGCACGAGGTGGGTGATATACTCTTCTTTTGTTGCAAAATCTTCCGGTATCTGATACACGGGGAGGAGCGGCCCCGGCTGCGGAATTTCAAAGTTACAGCGCTCCGCGATGCGGCAGGTGTTGGACAGCATTTCGGGATAACCGGGAAAGAGCTGTTCCATCTCCTCCGCCGATTTGAGATAGAATTGATCGGTTTCAAACTTCATGCGGTTGGTGTCGGAGCGGTTCTTTTTTGTGCCGATACAGAGGAGGATATCCTGCGCAACCGCATCCTTTTGCTCCGCATAGTGAGCATCGTTCGTTACCACCATCGGCACACCTATCTTACGTGCCATCTCAATCAGCATCGGCGCAACCTTCTCCTCGTCGGCAATACCATGCTTTTGCAGCTCGATAAAGTAATTGTCGATGCCGAATATGCTGCGGTAACGTCTGACATGCGCTTCGGCCTCAGCCTTTTTACCCTGCAATAGCAGCGACGGCAATTCCCCCGCAAGACAGGCCGAAAGGCAGATAAGTCCTTCCGAATACTGTGTCAGCAGCTCCTCGTCAATACGCGGTTTATAGTACATTCCCTCGGTGTAGCCTTTGGAACACAGCACCATCAAATTCCGGTAGCCGGTTTCGGTTTCGGCAAGCAGGATAAGGTGAAAGTATTTGCGGACACCGGTATTGGTATTCTCCGGCTTTCCGAACCGGCTGCCGTTCGCAACATATACTTCGCAGCCGATAACCGGCTTTATCCCCTGCGCCTTGCATTCACGGAAAAAGCGCAAGGCAGCAAACATATTGCCGTGGTCGGTCAGCGCAAGGGCTGTTTGTCCGAGATCCTTAGCGGTCGATATCAGTTTTTTTATGGAAGAAGCGCCGTCCAACAGCGAATAGTCGGAGTGCACGTGTAAATGAACAAAATCTTGAGACATACCCGAAACTATAGCAAAAAAGGGGGCAAATGGTAAGAGGTGGGAAATGGGCACGGAAATCAATTTTTGGCCACTCTATCTAAGAAGACGGTAACATAATACAGTGAATGTATGAAGTGGGAACGCGGAGAAGGAATAGTTGAATAAATATATGCGGTTTGCATAGAAAAACATGATTATCTGCCGATTTTCTTAGCCATTTTGCTCCAAAAGTCGCATAAGGACTGTAGGAGGTGTGAATGACACAGAAACCTTTTGAAGACCTAACTATCTCCGATGATTTTATGTTCTGTAAAGTGATGGAGTCCGAATCGATCTGTAAAGAATTTCTCGAAATGCTCTTTGCTACTAAGATCGAGAAAATTACGTATCTGTCATCTCAGAATACCGTTACAGCTAATTCTGGAGCAAAAACCGTTCGGCTGGATGTACTGGTAAAAGACAAAGCCGGTACATCCTACGATATTGAAATGCAAGTTGGGAATGAATATAACATAGCTAAACGAATGCGGTATTATCAGGCTGTGCTGGATGTCGCTTTTTTAGATAAAGGCTATTCTTATAAGGCACTTAACGAAAGCTTTATTATTTTTATTTGTTTATTTGATCCTATCGGTCGCAACAGAGCCGTTTACACCTTTGAAAATATCTGTATTGAGGATAAAAGAATCCTCTTACAAGATGGAACCAAAAAGATTATACTAAATGCGAACTCGTTTAGAAGTGCAGACAATAAAGATTTACAAGGTTTTTTACAGTACGTAAAGACAGGCAAAGTAACGACAGCATACACAGGGAGAATAGAACAGATGATACAGACAGTAAAACGCAACGAGCAACTGAGGAAAGAATATCACGTATTACCGGCAGTATTGATGGATGCCTTTGAGGATGGTAAAGCCGAAGGCGAGGCTCAGGGAAAATCACTTGGCCTTGCCGAAGGCTCCCGCCAAACAAAACTCGAAACGGCAAAAACGATGCTTACTATGGGCTATCCGCTGACCGATATTTGCAAAATTTCCGGGCTTACTCCGGACGAAGTGCAGTCGATTGGTAATTTGTAATGCGATAACGGATGAGCAGCAGGAAAACTACAAAAAACGTATACATAGTAATTGGGTTTGCCGGAGCAAACTCAAAATAAAAAACGGTGAGTCCGATATATGGATGACGTGCTGCTTTTTGCCGATACGATGGAAGAAATAAAAGCTATGCTGCACACAGCAAAGCGCTTTTTAGAAGAGGAATTGCTTTTAACATTAAAGGAAGAAACAATCGACACTACATTTATGATAAGAACAGTCAAATATTGAAGAGTTGTGAGCCGCTGGGACAATACAGCCTATTTGTGGATGCGGTTTGTCGGCATACTGCAGTTGATAAAGAGCATGGGTTCGAGAATGCTATTAAAGAATGCATCAAAAACGATATACTGAGAGAATATCTGCAAAGAAAATCACGGGAGGTTATAAATATGTTAATAGCTGAATATGATTACGCTACCGATATTGCCGTACAAAGAGAAGAAGCGGGAAGAATAGCCTTTGTAAACGGCATTAAACAAGGAAAATCACTTGGTCTTATTGAAGGCAAAGTCGAAGGTTCCCGCCAAGCAAAGCTTGAAACGGCACGGATTTTAAAACAACTCGGTGACTCTACTCAAAAGATAGTCCAAGCGACCGGTCTTACCCCAGCAGAAGTCGAAGCGATAAAATAATTGGTAATTAAATTACCAATTTATCCGCGGTACCGTAAATTCCTCATATTATCTATGTAAAAAGAAATATTGCTTCATGCGTGATTTTGACAAAACAAAGTATATGTATTATGATGTGTATATAGAGGTGTATAAATGAGAACAAATATCGTACTAAATGATGCGCTTGTAGCGGAGGCTTTCAAATACTCTATAAATATTCATACAAAAAAAGAATTAGTTGAAACTGCGTTACAAGAATATATTCAAAATCGAAAAGTAAAAGACATTAGAGATTTAAAAGGTAAAATAGATTTTTATGAAAATTATAATTATAAAGAAATGCGGATAGGAAAATGATTTTAGTTGATACATCTGTTCTTATTGCTTATTTAAAAAATCAAAACATTAAATCTGTCGAACAATTTGAATATATTCTTGATAAAAAATTGCCCTATGGCATTAATACATTTATTTATCAAGAAATTTTACAAGGGGCAAAGACAGACAAAGAATATAATCTTTTAAAAGAGTATTTTGAAACAATTCCTTTATATCATTTAAAATACGGTAAAGAATCTTATGAACAAGCTGCATTGATAAATGTTAGGTGTAGGCAAAATGGAATTACTATTAGAAGTACAATAGATCTTCTGATAGCAGAAACTGCAATAGAGAATAATTTGTATTTGCTACATAATGATAGCGATTTTATAAATATGGCAAAGGTAATAAAAGAATTAAAACTATATGAATAGGGCATCTCTAAAAACTCGGTTAGATTTTTAGAGATGCCCGACGAGTTTTGATT
>NZ_CALHGC010000236.1 GCF_938029485.1 uncultured Treponema sp.
AAGGCTATACTCGGAATAAGTCCGCATGAAAAAGATATAAGCATAAAGGCGGTAACGCTGCATTTATGCGCGAAACGCGCATACGTTAATAAGCGACATCGGCAATTTACAACATCCGTGTTGTAAATTGCCTTGCGAGTTTCACAAAAATGTGATTTTTGTGAAACGTCGTTGCTGTTTTATGCACCCACCATCCGTGGTGGGGGGCTGCGCAAACTCGACGTTCAGCGGCTGGACAGCGTTAGGGATTGAAGCGATATCCTTTTTGCTGCCGGTTTGCACTAATGTGAGCTTTGAAAAAGCGAACTTGAATTTAAGTAGATGCAGCAAAAAGATATAAGCGGAAAGCCCGACGGTTGAAGCGGAACGCTGAAACCGGAACGCCCATTGCAAATGAAATTGAAGGAGACATACACATGAAAAATGAAAACGATTTTTTAAGAGAAGTGCTGGAAATGCCGTACTATTCGCTGGTACCGAAGATTCTTATGAACGCATTGCGGTTGGGCGTTTTTGATGAGTTGAAAATGCCGCAAGAGAGCGGGCAGCTGGCGGAGAAAAAAGGCTGGAATCGGGAAAATACCGAAATTTTTTTGCAAACGCTTTTTTCTTTGGAGTACCTGACAAAAGACGGGAGCCGCTACCGTAATTGTGCATATACGGATAAATATCTTGTAAAAGAAAACGGTGATTATGCGGGAACCGTACTTGAGTATTTCGGTACGGATATGGGCGGCTCGTTTCCGGAAGATATAGTACCGCTTCTACAAACGGATCCGAATGCACAAGATGCCTCCGGCACGCAGGAGAGCGGACTTGATTTTGCCGCAATGGGAAACCTGATGCGCGCCGTTCAGTCCGGCTACAATGCAAAGTATATAAAAGCTGCCTTATCCGAAATTGAAGGAGTAAAGAAAGCGAAAAAGGTCATTGACTTAGGCTGCGGTTCGGGGCTCTATATGCTGAATCTTGCAAAAGAGCATCCCGATATGAACCTCGTTCTGTACGATATGCCTCCTATGCGTCCGATTATCGAACAGTCAATACAGCTTACCGGTATGCAGGAGAGGACTTCAATTATGTGCGGAGATTTTACAAAAGAAGAAATCGGAACGGGGTATGATGTTATTTTCTCTTCAAACTCCGTGTATTCGGCGAAGGGGTGCATCGATGAATTTATGAAAAAAATATACAAGGCGTTAAACCCCGGCGGCATTTTTATTTGCATATCGGACGGCATCGAAAAAGACTATAGTGCACCGTGGACTATGGTTCTTTCGTGGATGCCGCAGCGGTTGAAGGGCGTTGATATGGAGATGATAAAAGACGTTGTACGGGAAGCAGGCATCAAAGCGGGTTTTACCGCCGTCTGCAAAAAAGCTCTTTTAACCTCAGGCGGGCATCTTGATCTTGATATGGACGTATTGAGGAAAGAGAACAGGTAATGGGGGATGCTTAATTACGCATTACAAATTATCCATTACACATTGAATTAAACATTACAAATTATTTTTAAGGGAGTTATATATGACTAAACTACAAAAATGGTTCGGGGTAACCGAATCGGGGGCAAAAGGAATTGTTACAGCGTCGGTATGGTCGATGCTTGCGGATGTCGCATTTATTTTACCGATGTTTTTGATGATGTTCTTTTTGCAAAGTTATTTTGACGGGACGCTGCGGTCGGCGGGATTTTATATCGGTATTATTGCTGCGCTTGCGGTTGTGATGTATGTGCTTGTGCATATCAATTACAATACGCTCTACACCGCGACGTTCAAAGAATGTAAAGAACTGCGTGTGAATATTGCAGACCGGCTCAAGGCGCTGCCGCTTGCGTATTTTTCCAAGCACGATGTTTCCGACTTATCGCAAACGGTGATGACCGATGTTGCTACAATCGAGCACGCGCTGAGCCACGCAATTCCGCAAACAATCGGTCTTGTGTTCTATTTGATTATAATCGGCGCAATGATGATTACTGCGCATCCGGGATTAGGCTTATGCGTATTTGTTCCGATTATTATCAGCTTTATTCTATTGATCCTGTCGAAAAAAATTCAAATACGGGAGACAACGCGGGACTTTCATAAACAGCGTGAGCGCACGGAATTTTTTCAAGAAGCGATAGAACTGCAACAGGAAATTAAAAGCTATGGTCTGACGGAAGACACGGCTAAAAAACTGAATCGCAATGTCGATGAAGCGGAAAAATTGCACTTAACTGTGGAAGCTCATCAAGCGATCCCGCTTAACATCGCACTGCTGTTTTTAAAGTTTTCCATCGGCGTTACCGTATTTTTCGGACTAAAAATGTATCTGGCA
>NZ_CALHGC010000237.1 GCF_938029485.1 uncultured Treponema sp.
GGTTCTTACGACGGTGCTGCCGGTAGGCGGAAACCACGCTACAAACGATTTAGCGATTGTAAAGGGACTTTCGACCGAGACCGCCGAAAAAGTCAAGATAACCGACGGGTGTTGCTGGCAGCCGCTCATGGACGATAATAAGTCGATACTGATTTCCGCACCGGGAGGGCGGGCGCCGATACAGATTAAAAAAGCGGATATATGCGATATTCTGCAAGCCCGAATGGCAGAAATTTTCACGATGGCAAAGGATAAAATAGCTCCGGCAACCGCCACGAATCGATTTGCAGGCAATGTAATCCTCTGCGGCGGCGGTTCGCTTATGCCGGGAGCCACAGAACTTGCTTCCGAAATTTTCGATACGCCTGCGGTTAGGTTAGGTATTCCGGGAACATTCGGCGGGCTGACAGGGGAATACCGCAGCCCCGAATTTGCCGCCGTACTCGGGCTGGTTTTATCTCAGTATAAACAGCATGGTCCGATAGGAGAAGAAAAGAAAAAAAACGAAACCGAGCAGGGTAAATTCCTCGGTAAAATTAAGGGTATGTGGAAAAATTTATTTGAATAGAGAGGGGAGGGAAACATATATGGATTACCAAGTGATGCCGCAAAACGAACTGCTACCGGTTAATCCCACCGTTATTAAAGTAATCGGTGCCGGAGGAGGCGGTTCAAATGCGGTTAACAGAATGATGGAATGCAACATACGGTACGTCGATTTTATTGTTGCGAATACCGATGTGCAGGCGCTCAATTATTCAAAAGCGCCGATGAAATTAGTGATAGGCTCAAAGTTGACCGGAGGACTCGGCGCAGGCGGAAAACCCGACATAGGCGAAAAAGCCGCTATGGAAGATACCGAAATTATTACAAATGCCGTCCGCGGTGCGCACATGGTGTTTATCACCGCCGGTATGGGAGGCGGCACCGGCACCGGTTCCGCGCCGGTTATTGCAAAAATCGCCCGCGACCAGGGAGCCTTAACGGTCGGTGTCGTTACAAAGCCGTTCGCTTTTGAAGGGCGTGCAAAGATGCGTACCGCCGAAGCGGGGATTGAAAAACTCCGGCAAAATGTCGACACGCTGGTTGTTATTCCCAATCAGCATTTATTAAACCTTGTAGACAGCAAGCAGACGATAAAGGATGCTTTCGTTATGGCAGATGATGTGCTGCGCCGTGCGGTGCAAGGCATTGCCGATATCATTACAAAAAACGGATTAGTCAATATCGATTTTGCGGACGTACGGTCCACAATGGCCGGTCAGGGCGATGCGTTAATGGGCGTCGGGACAGGATCGGGGGAAAACCGTGCGGTTGATGCGGCCACCAATGCCATCAACAATCCGCTGTTAGAGGATTCTCACATCGAAGGAGCGACACGGATATTGGTTAATATCTACGCAGCAGAGATGCCTTCTACGGTTGAAGTCAATGATATTATGGAAATCGTTACGGCAAACGCCCATCCCGATGTGGAAACCATTCACGGTATTACCGTCGATGAAACTGACGAGGCCATGAAAGACAAGATCACCGTAACGGTAATCGCAACCGGCTTCCCTACCGATGAAGCTCCGATTCAGAGCATGATACGGAAACCGGGACAGCCGACGGGGACAGCGGCTCAGCCTGAACCGCTCCACACATCGTTTTTACAAAATGATTTTATTTCGGCAAGCGAATGGGCAAAACTGCAAACACCTCAGCAGCCTACTCTCCCCGGCCTCGGCCCGCGGAATGCAAGCATACCGACTATGCCTCCGCCGCCTGAACAACCGGCAATGCCCGAAGTCCCGCGGCAACCTATCCGTGTACAGCTCCCCGACGCCAATACCGATTTGGATGTGCCGGCGTATATACGAAATAAAAGGTAATCGCATCAGACTATTTTTTAACAGCCCCGCAGAATAATTGAGGCTGTTCAACCAGAGTTGAACCTCTTCGCGGTTCAAATGGTCTCACAGCCT